>CAZIUS010000026.1:0-12077 GCA_964542385.1 uncultured Candidatus Peribacteria bacterium | reverse complement strand
ACATGGCACCTCAATTACATAGGTTAACGTATCAGTTTCTCATTCAACCATCTCGTCCCATTCCCAATAGACAGCGTTAGACGGAATAGAAACTCATCTTACCGTAATTGCATTTGCAGTATATTGACCACCTTTGTTTGCTGAGATAAAATCAGGATTAAATGCAGGAAATTGATTATAACTAGGAGTAAACTCAGTCACTGTTCCATACGTACTGTTTGGGAGTCTAGAATACAACACCACATCAGTATCACTCGCATAGGAAAGCGAATATGCTATAGTAAAACTTGTCGTACCACATGATGGTTTTGTTTCTGGAGCACTAATTGCTATTGAGTACAAAGGCAATGGTTCCCATCTTACGGTCACATCATCCACTGAAACAAGGGTATCTTCAAAGACAATTTTTAGTTGTAGACAAGGATAGACATTTTTATCTATTCATCACAAAGCAATTTTTCCGTTAACGGGAAGATTGGGAATAGTTTGTATCAATCATCATCCTTGAGCAGCACACGCATACAATTCTACAGTAATGTTGTTAGGATTTCATACATAGGTCACATCTAGGGTATTCCATTGTTTGAATGATACTGGAGTTACTTCAGATAATGTCACCGATCATCACACTGCTGATCATTTTACCGTACCAGCAGTCGTATTATAGACCACATTCACTCATGAGGTAATTCATGCTTGATTTCACAAAAAATCTACCGTCTGATATCATTCACTACTACTGAGTTCAACAAATGCATCTGCTTTTTGCTCTGCTTCCAGTGTATTATACATCAATATTCACGGTAACGATACTCACCATGATTGGACAATAACAAGTACGCTTAAAAAAAGACGAAATCAAAACATAAAAACACGAGTAATTTTTCAATGCATTATTAAAAAATGAAAACAATAAAATAGACCATTTTATGCATAAAGAAACAATTCCCCAAATAAAGTACAAAGTACTCTCTTCACAAAGACAAATCACTAATTTTAAAAGATAATGATTGACTTTTAAATCAAATATATTCACATACTCGTATAGAGAAAAAAAAATAAGTCGCAATTTAAAAAAATACTCTTACAATCATTTATATTTTATTTTAATAGATACAATAATGACAAAAAATATTTTCATAACAAGTATCTTTCTTGGAATAAGTCTTTTTCTTGTTTGATGCACACAGCAAAAAAAAGAAAATACTGTTCAAGAAACAACAAAACCAATTATTTCAGAACAAGCCACAACAACGACAACAATAAAATAAGAACATATTCCGAAAATACTCTTGATTTTTCATTTTTTTTGATTATATTCAGAACATGTTCTTTTATTTATAAAAAACAATGCCAAAGGGAAGAAAAAAAATCGAAAGAACTATTTGCATCGAACCAGAAAAACTCATGTGTGGATGTATGTGACCGATCAAACTTGATCCGAGCGTTTGGCCAACGCTTGAAAAAGTTCCACTCTATCCAGACGAGTTACAAGCACTTGCCTATAAAGATCTTGAAGATCTAACCATGCAAGAAGCTGCTGATAAAATGTGAATATCAAAAACCGTTTTTGCAGGTATTTATACCTCTGCCCGTAAAAAACAAACTGATTGTCTGGTCAATTGAAAAATCCTGACTGTTCAATGTGAATAGGTATTATAGCAAATACACTTTAAATTTAGAATAATTTAATGGTGTATTTGCTACTTAGTAAACTGCCGTAAGGCTCAATCCTTACTTTCTAATTTCAAACGCAATTTACTATATTTTACCGCATTCCGTCATTGCGAGTACCCTACGGGCATAAACTTCACGTGGCAATCCATAATTTTAACTTTTAAACTCTTTAACCATGTTATACCTTACCGATACAACTTTCGAAGAAAACACCAAATCCGGTGTGGTTCTTGTCGACTTTTATGCTGACCGATGCGGTCCATGTCAAATGCTTGGTAAATTAATGCCGCTCTTAGCAGAAAAATATACGGGAAAAGCTACTGTTGCAAAAGTAAATACCGATACAGAATTTGTTAGTGCACAAAAATACTGAATTTCTGCGCTTCCTACAGTCATTGTTTTGAAAGACTGAATCGAAGTCGAAAGACTCAGAGGGTTACATCAACCAGAAGTGTACAGCGAAGTAATTGATAAACATTTATAGAGAATTTTGATTTTAGAATTTCAAATTTCAAAATTCAGTCTAGAATTTTATATATTCTCACGAATATACAATTTTATCTTTCTTAAAAATCATGAAAACAGTTACCGATAAACAACTCCATGAGTTAATGAATACCAAGCAAGTCACAGTAATCGATGTAAGAACTCCTGAGGAATTTCACTGAGAACATATACAATGAGCTATTAATCTCCCTCTTGATGACTTTGAGGACTATAAAGACAGTCTAAAAAAATATGAAAATATAATTTGTTACTGCAATACGTGAAACAGTTCATCACAATTTTGTAAAAGAGCTGAACATGCTTGATATACCAATGTAACCAACCTTTCGTGATGAATTTCATGATGTAAAACATGTCCTAAAATCAAAAAGAAATGAGCGCTTCCTATGATGCAACAGGTACAAATAGCTGCTGGTATTTTCGTTCTCTTATGAATCATTCTTGCAAAAGCATTCCATGTCTATCCATGGCACGAATACTTTATTTGAATCAGTGCATTTGTTTGAGCGTGATTAATTTTTGCATGAAGTACAGGTCGATGCTGATTAGCTAAACTCCTAGCAGTATTTCCACGAAATAAAAGCGATTACACCAAAAAAACTACAGAAATACTATGAAACGATCTCATCATCAAACAATTTGAAGATAGTAATCTAGCGCATTATTCCTATATGGCGATTAGCAATTGAGAAGCTATAGTTGTTGATCCTGAAAGAGATCCAACAAAATATTATACATATGCAAAAGATCATAATGCAACAATTATAGGTGTCTTAAATACGCATCCTCATGCTGATTTTGCAAGTTGACATCTCGAAATACATCATACGACAGGAGCGACAATTTATGTTGGCGACAAAGTGTGAGCAGAATATCCTCATACACCAGTTTCGTGAGGTGAAACTATACCATTTTGAAATTCAAGTATTGTTACTTATTTTACTCCTGGACACTCACCAGATAGTATAAGCTATCTCGTCAAAGACGCATCACAAAAATCTCTGTGATTCTTTACTGGAGATTGGGTATTTATTTGAGATGTATGAAGAGCAGATCTAAGAGAAAATGTAGGTAATATCAAAGCAAAACAAGCTGAATTAGCTGGAATGATGTATGAATCCACAAGGTCACTTTTACCCACGATACATTCTTCAACACGAATACTTCCTGCGCATGGAGCATGAACGTCATGTGGAAAATGATTAAGTAAAATTAATATGGATACACTAGCAAATCAATTAAAACATAATCCAATGCTTCAATCTATGACAAAAGAAGAGTTTATTAGTGAACTCACTGCAGACCAACCTGCTATTCCAGCATATTTTACCAATAGCGTCCTACTCAATAAAAAATGAAATAAGAATATCGAAGAAGCAATACACCAAGTACAATTTTTAGATTACCTTCCAGAAAACGATGAAGCTGTACTTATAGACACAAGAAGCTGGGAGCAAAGTGTTAATTATCCTCTTGATAAAAAAACAGTTGTAATCAGTCATGATAATACAAACTTTACATGAATGATTGGCACTATTGTACACCCTTCACAGAAATTCATCGTCATTATTGAAAAAAAAGCTACAGTGCAGAAAATTATTCATGATATAGTAAGCATATGATACGAAGATCAATTATTGTGAATCTATTGTATTGAAGATCATGGATACCATCCATATGTGATTACACATAAAGATTTTGAAAAAAATGATCAAGTCATCATCTTGGATGTAAGAAGTGAAACAGCATTTAAAGACAATCCTATATATGACCATGCCATCAATATACCAATTGAAAAATTAACAACAGAAATAGACACTCTCGCAAAAGATACGATTTATGTACCGTATTGTTGATGATCATATAAGTCTAATATCGCCTTATCAATACTTCTTGCACACTGATTTACAGCAAAAAAAATGTATGTGTAAGATATAGTTCTCCTTTCATTCACTTCATTCAATAAAGTAATATAGTAAATGCACTTTAAATTGAGACCAAAACGATTGTGCATTTACTACGTAGTCAAGCGACGTTTGGATTGATTTGAACTTACGAATTCAAAACCGCTTTACTATAATTCGATAGTCCATTTTCTAAATCGCTTGACTATATTTTTATATATATACCTTTTCCCATGAAAACAACAAAAACTATGCTCATGATTACCTGATTTATTATTATCTCTACAACGCTGACATGATGTCAGTTGCAAAGAAATAATAAGCAACAATTCAATCCTAGTAAACAAGAACAACAAGAATTTAAAAAACATGCACAAGAAGAACATTGAGAAAATCACACATACATGAATGAAGAAGAACTCAACCAATATGCAACATGATCACTCTCTGAACAAGAAATTGCTGACATTACGCATATGAGACAAGAAGAAAAGCTCGCAAGAGATGTCTATAGAACACTCTGAGAACTCTATCCAACCAATCAATTTAAAAACATTCCACTCAGTGAACAAAATCACACAGACGCAATGGAACTCATCTTGGAAAGATATAATTTAGAAGATCCTATAGTAGATGAAACGATTGTTGGTTCATATAAAGACAGTAAATTTACGACTCTTTTTGAGGAACTTACTACACAATGAAAAAAATCGCTCACAGATGCACTTATTGTATGAGCAACTATAGAAGACATAAATATTGCAAAACTCTGAGAAGTGATTGAAAACACAGACAATATCGATATAAAAGCAGTATACACATCAGTATTATGACAATCACATAATCACATGCGTGCATTTATCAAATGACTAAAAATGCAATGATGAACATATACCCCAAAATATATTTCACAAGAATTATTTGATAGTATAGTTGCTGGTAATTAATTGTATATTATTATTTAGAAAATTGTTGCTAAAAAACATAAAACTCAGTTTTAATAAATAGTGATTATATTTGATTCAACCGTTTTCTATAATTCTAGAGTCTTGAGTCTGTTTTATTCAATCTCCATAATGTCCTACTGAACAATCATCCCTTGACTTGAAATTCACGGCAAACCAGCACCATATCCAGTCGTGAACGAACGTGCAGTACGCGCATCCGCTGGTACTATGATGCTTATTGGGTTTATCACATTTTTGTTTGTGTTCGAAACAAAAGACTACACCTATCTGTATCCGACCGTAATTGCATTTTGGTTACAATTTTTCATCAGTACGGTTCGATGACCACAACGAGCTCCATTTAGCATACTCGGTCGTCGATTTGTCCGTTTTCAAAAACCAGACTATGTAGGCGCTATTCAAAAACGTTTTGCACGATGACTTTGATTGGCTATGGCAACAGCAATGCTTATTGTCACCGCTGGATTTGGTATCAAAGGATACGCACCGTTTGCAATCTGTCGAACCTGTTTGTTCTTCATGCGAATGGAATCAGCGCTGGGTATTTGTGTAGGATGTAAAATATACAATCGACTTATCCGCACGTGATGGATTGAAGATCCAGAACATAAACCCGCCTGTCCTGGTGGAGCTTGCGCAGTGGATTTTACGAAGAAATAAAGAATTTTCTAACCTATTGTTTTAATAAAATATTATTTGTTTCTTACTTTTTGCCTTGATGCAAAAAGTAAGCAAAAAAATCAAGTCACTGCGCAGTCTTGCGTTCAGCTTTTTTCTTAAGCGCAGTTGCCGAATGCAACTCCCTGATGCGGTCGTTGCATAGAGTTTAAATTGATTTAAATATTCATTTTTTTGTTTCAGACAATGCTTGTGACCATTGAACACTTTTCATAAAAATTAAATTATGATTTGGTCTTTACCATGAGGTGTTTTTTTGTATAAAGAATGGAGAAAGTTTATTCTTAATGCGTCATGTTTCTTACAAAAACTACTGAGTTTTTATATCAAAGGATAGCTAAACCGCTCTTTTTTCTTGTTAATCCAGAAACAATGCATACGGGATTTTGATTTTTTGGTCATTTGTTATGAAAATTTACAATCACGAGACAAATTACACGCAAACGATTTACCTATACCAATCCTGCGTTGAAACAAACAATTGCTTGAATCACATTTTCCAATCCTGTCTGACTTGCTGCATGATTTGATAAAGATGTGCAACTGTGTCACATTATTTCTGATGTTTGATTTTGATTTACTGAAATTGGATCACTCACCGCAGAACCATATGCAGGAAATCCAACACCAAGACTCTACAGACTTGTAAAGTCACAAGGATTGATTGTTTATTATGGACTAAAAAATAATTGAATTGACTGGGCAATCAAAAAATACAAATCATACAAGGATATACAAATTCCCGTGGTGATTTCACTTGCAAAAACCAACTGTCAACGTACGACTGATCCGGTTGCTTGATTAGAAGATTATCTTACTTCACTAGACAAATGTATCGAAGCAAACGCGGGTGATATCATCGAACTGAATATTTCTTGTCCAAACGCATTTGGTGGAGAAAACTTTGCCCAACCAAACAATTTAAAAGCATTACTCAGTGCAGTAAAACAACGTCCTGTTCAAAAACCACTCTTCATCAAAATGCCGGTAGATTGCGAACGAGAAGAACTCAAAGAACTTATAGATATTTGTATACACTACACTGTTACAGGAATTGTTATTTCAAATCTTACGAAAAAGAGAGAAGATATTGCAGAAAGAGATGAAATTGCTCATCTCCATTGATGAATTAGTTGAAAACCAACGAGTGAAAAAAGCAATGAATTAATTTGAAAAGCATATCGTTATTGTGACAATAGATTACTCATTATTGGTGTATGAGGAATCTTTACTGCTGAAGATGCCTATGAAAAAATAAAACAATGAGCTACTCTAGTAGAACTCATTACCGGAATGATCTTTCAATGACCACAACGTATCTGACAAATCAACAAATGATTAGTAGATCTGATGAAAAAAGATTGATTCAATCATATTAGAGAAGTAATATGATCTGCCCATTTACATCATTAAACTATTTATGCATCAAAAACACCAGCAAGCCGCAATTATTGCAAGTATGATGAGCGGATTTATAATCGCGCTTTTCTATCATTTTGAATTAATTGTTGCTTCAAAAACGATGATGATTATTTCTATGCTACTTCTCTCTCTTGCATGACTCTATTTTTCGTATTGTTCAGGAAAAACACAATGAATTATTACGTTTCTTTTAATTTGAATTATAGGTTGTACGATAGAATGAATTGGCATCGCAACATGTCGACCATACGGTTGTTTTCAGTATTCTGATCTCCTATGACCAAAGTTCTTAGAAACATTTCCGTACCTGCTCATGTGAGTTCGACCGTTTATCGTCATCAGTATTGCGCATCTTGTTCCAAAAAAACGAACATGACGACAATTTGTTGCATTAGGAGTACTCTTACTTCTCATTCTCGATCTCGCACTCGACCCAGTACATATCAAACAATGAATTCGATCATATAATCAGACGGGGCGAAATCGATTTGGCGTACCATTACAAAACTTTTTTGGATGGATTATTACCGGTGGATTGAGTATACGACTTTTCCAACAAAGAAAAAACACCATTACTCATGAAGCATGGTATTATTCTGGTATAGCACTTATGATATTATTTTGGACTCAGTTTTTGTTATTCTTATTGTGATAGAACAATCAACCAAAACAATACAAATCAAATTACTCCATTTATCCAAGGAAACAATTTGTACATTTCAATAACAGGACGATGCCCTGATAAAGCGATCATAAACGTATACACTGCTCAAGCACATAATGCAAAGAGTGGAAATGGTCGTGAAATCGTAAACGCAGCTCAAATCCATAAAATCGCACAATACAGTAATGTGCCTTTTTTTCACAAATAAACCGCTGTTGTTTTTATACCTGCTTGTTGATCGGGTTCAATATCAGGTATTGCACTATACGCATGCATCGCCATACACCACATCCATCATCCTATCACGTATCACCAAGAGATATATTCAATTCAAACGATAATATCGTACACAAAAATTCCAGGCACAATATACAAAATATTTGTTAATCAATCCAGAAATGGAATTGCTTTTGCTCTTATTGGTGGTGATGAATAACTATAGGCCAATAACCAAAACACTAAAAGAATAAGTCGTTGTGAAACTCCTACACGTACAAACAAACGTCCCGTATTCATTAATAGATCCAAAGTATTTCAAATTATCGTAAATCAATTACTTAAATAATACAGTAATCATAAATATAGTAACATAGAAATAACTATCCAAGGAATAATTGCCCAAAGTAGAATTTGACGAGAAAGTGCTTTATGATGTTGTTGCTGTAAACTTGTTTCATATCATTGTTTCTTGAGGTTGTATGTGTCTGTGTCACCATCAGCAATATCATTTACCCCATAAATAAGTAAATTTGCTGGAAACAAAAAATAGAAAAATAACAATCCAAGTACGACCACAATAAATGGAAAATGTCAGATTCATTGCAATACAGAAAGATCAGTAGAAACAATACCAATCAAAAACGGTCCTGCAGTATAGAGCCAAAATCTAGGACGAGATATTCCTACTAATGCTCAAAAGGGTATTTTCATACAGTAACTAATGATAAAAACAATATAAATTTATCCCGTTTGGTGGTATGCGCATCATGAGCAAATTGGTCATACTGCACTTTTTCAATCTTTCATAATATTCATGCATACAAGGCAGCAGCAAGACTTACCGCAAAACGTCATTGTTTATCCAATAATGCAATTCATGGTTTTGACTCTTTATAAAGACCCTTAGCAAAAGCAACTTCAGCACGACAAAAAGCATACCAACGAATGTCTGCTTTTCATTGTTCTGTAAAAGTAATAATATCTTCATGATTTAAATCAAACGGTGCTAATTTTTCCAATGGCATATAAAAACGTCCATGATCCAATCGATCTTCACGCACATCTCTCAAAAAGTTAGTATATTGCATCGCTTCACCAAGTTTTTTTGCATAGGATAGTACCATTGCTTTGTCACCTTGATAACCGATGAGTTGTGTCATCATCAATCAGATCACTTCAGCAGAACCATACATATATGTTTGTAATTGTTCATAGGTTGCATAACGATCAATCTGCGTATCCATACGCATCGCTTCAAAAAACGCTTCGATTCGTTCTCGTTCAAAATTGTACTGCTTTGCTAAAACAATATATGCACGAATAAGTGGATCCTGGGTTTTTTTTCATTGCCACACTTCCAAAGTAGTTTTTTGCATTGCATTCAATTCCTCTCTTGCTTGTTTTTTGGCAACACCAGGCGTATCGACAATCTGGTCTGCAGCTCTGACAAATGCATAAACAATATATACTTTTTCCCTTAAAGCTTTTGGAAAAAAAAGCGTTCCTCGCTTATAACTTGTTCCATATTGGTTCATTGATGCTGATCGGTTATTTTTCATAGTCTTTTATAGTAAATGCACTTAAATTGAGACCAAAACGATTGTTTATTTACTATAATAATGATTTCTATGATTATCACAAGAGCACAAAATAAACAGAAAGCTCTATGATTTCATTATTAAATAAATACTATATCTATAATACTTGATTTAATCTTGTTTTATTTTCTGTCCCACATATAATGAAACACTGATATCATGCTAACATTGAACAAAAAACAGAACAAAACAGTAACTTTCGTGAAGTACTTTACACGGGCGAACATCTCCAACTAGTTCTGATGAGTTTACTTCCAGGAGAAGAAATTGGTCTCGAAACACATCATGAAAATGATCAATTTTTTCGTGTAGAATCTGGAGAAGGGAAATGTGAAATAAATGGTAATTTCTATACATTAGGTGTATGAAGTGCTTTGGTAATACCTGCAAAAGCAAAGCATAACATTAGTAATACGTCACAAACACAATCACTAAAAATGTATACAATTTATACACCACCTCATCATAAAGACTGAATCGTTCGTGCTACCAAGCAAGAAGCAATCGATAATGGTGCAGAATTTGATGGAAAAACCACTGAGTAAGTTTTATTTAGCATCATTGGTGAATGGTTATTTGAATTTTATGATGAACATGACGCACGTGAATTGCGCTCAGATCA
This sequence comes from uncultured Candidatus Peribacteria bacterium, assembly GCA_964542385.1. Classification (GTDB taxonomy): domain Bacteria; phylum Patescibacteriota; class Gracilibacteria; order Absconditabacterales; family Absconditicoccaceae; genus CAYLWY01. Next base: position 1,818 of record CAZIUS010000026.1, on the reverse strand, counting down.
CATTTTTTAAATACATGAAATGCCGTTATTTCACTCATTAGACATCCAAAAAAGTTTATTGCTGAAAGCAAAAAAGATACATTCATCATCTGAAGCGCAACCAATAGCTCAGACATTGCTCTATTGATAACGCAAGTCAACATCCTCATCGATGCAACATCGGTTTGATTTTTTCACAAAAAACCAACGTCGTTATATAGTAGTGTCGCTCAAACAATTGTCAATGCTCGATCATCATGAAAAGCTCAGCATCTTATCGTCATGAGTAGTGCGTGAACACACCACGGACGTGCACTTCCGCGACCTACAAATCGAGGTTACGAGCTTTTTCTCTGAGATGTTGCAAACGACAAAGAAAAAGCAGAAGCGATACTCGAGTCTTCTCCTCTTCCACGAACAATTATTAAATCGCCCTTTTTGACATGATGAAAGGCAAAAAAATTGACAATACAACAATTTACTGATTATAAACCATCACTCTTTGATTCAATATCGAGAAACACATTAGGTGACGTAGTGAGTGAAATTGCTACTCATCAAAAAAAATATCTGAATCAAAAAATTGTTGCGTGTGAATAATTAGCCATAACTCTACTTTCAATGTAACTGTACTTTAATGTCTTTCACCGGGAAGTATGGATTTCTTTTTTTCGATTCTGCAATAATATTTACAGAATACAATGTCATAAATACCATGGAAAAGGTAATCAGCGTAATACGTTGGTACTTTTTCATGTAATTGAGTACGATTTAAAACGTTTTTATCATTAAATGTAATTCTATATACACTAACGTGCTTAAAATAAGCTTAAATAATACTATAAATCATATACCTTAGACTATAAAACAATAAAATCTCCTTAAAAAAATGAAAAAATATATACAACAATTAAAATTGTATATTCTTCAGTTTTTTCATAGTTTTTTCATAAAAAACAGTGTTATGGATATTGAAAAGAAGTATTTTCTGGGTAGTATAAAGATAATTTTATTGCTTAATACTTATGAATAGTTTTAACAAACGAAATCCAATAAAACAAAAATTAGATAGTCTTTTACCTAAATTTCATATTCATGAAAGAGAGGTTTGGTATGTTCATCTTTGAGTTAATATAGGATTTGAACAAGACTGAAAATGAGATTGATTTGTAAGACCAGTCATTGTAATGAAAAAGATATGAAACATGTTTTTCGTTCTTCCTATGACTACAAGATGAAAAGATACACGATATTATTTCACACTTCCAGATGAGTATTTCAAACAAAAGTCTCGTATAATATTATCACAATGAAGAATGCTTGATAAGAACAGATTTATTGATAAAGTATGCATGATTCACAAACATGATTTTAATATCATAAAAGAAAAACTTAAAGAATTGCTTCTTTAAGTTTTATATTTTCTCTCTATGCAGAGAGGGTTCCGAAGAACATTTGTAAATTCATTATAATCAAAAAATCCATAAAAGCAAATAAAAATAAATCTATACCAAGAAAAAACTATGAAAAAGAGATCACAATTTCTCATGTGAAACCCATACAAAAACTTATTTAATAAAAGAAGAAAAAACTCCTTAAAAAATTGACAAAATTTATAAAATAAATATAATTATTTATTCCTCCTTATACTCTTTGAGGATTTCTTTATTCTTTTTTTAAAACATGAACAAAAACACAACTATCCTACTTGGTGCAATTGCAGTCCTTGCAATTGGTGTAGGAGCATATGTGAGTATGTCTTCACCGTCTGATGAATCATGATCATGATTTAAAACGCAATCTGTTAATTGATTTGCACCATTGGTTATAAATGATGGA
>CAZIUS010000025.1:238-12661 GCA_964542385.1 uncultured Candidatus Peribacteria bacterium | reverse complement strand
ACTTGTTTTATCAGTTCTTGTGGCTGGATACTCTTACCATACTGCCAAACATGTTCACGATATCGATTGAAATATGCAGTAAAATCACCTTGTGCAATGTGTTGTTCTCGATCAGGATACGTGGTAGTAAATACATTCCACAACTGCCCTGCATATAAATTGCCTAACAAATAGGTCGGAAAGTAACCAAACAATCCACATGATCGATGCACATCTTGCAAACAACCTTCAGTATCGGTCGGAGGTGTAATACCCAAATATGCATGCATTTTTTCATTCCACACTTGTGGCAGATCGTTTACTGCCAAACGTCCAGAGATAAGCTCCTTCTCGAGTTCATATCTGAGCAAAATATGTAATCCATACGAGATTTCATCAGCTTCGATACGAATTAATGATGGTGTTACATTGTTACAAACAGCATGTCGTTGTTCAGCATTTCATGTATAGTGTTTACCATATTGGCGAGACAGATGGTCCAAATACGTACTCATTCCTGTACTTCTTCCAATCATATTTTCCAACGTACGAGACTGTGATTCATGCATTCACATCGTGGCACCATGGAGATTGGTATAATGCCATTGTTCATCTTGTCGTTGTTCAAACAATCCATGACCCAATTCGTGAATCATACCAGTAATCGCTTCGACTGGATGATCATATCTCGTATTGATACGATAGTCATGTGCGCCAAGCGTTGTCATAAACGGATGATGCACCTCTCCAAAAGTCCCTGCATCAAAATCAAATCAAACGGTCTTACACAGTTCGTGAAGGAACGATTTTGTTTCTTCTTTGGTTAGTCGATTTTCAGTTTGTGGTAATGAGGATTGTTTTGGCACATTGTGCAACAACTCCGTCAGTGGCGCTTGTAAAGGTTTCAATAACGCATCATATCGCTCTTGCGTTGCTCATTCTTCATACAGATCAAGTAACGTATCATACGGTTGGTTATCAGGAGCAATGGCGAGTGCATATTGCGTACTCATCGTGATAACTTCTTGCAAATGAGGTGCAAAAAGCTGAAAGTTATTCGTTTTACGCGCTTCGGATCGAACTTGTTGCGCACGCGATTTTACTGTTTCGAATTGTTCTACAAACGATTTATCCAGACGAAGTGATTGTACAATATCCTTGTGTGCAAGTGTGACACTACGTACTTGCCATGGTTCCAATGTTGCTTTTTGCTCAAGCAAGCTTTCCACACAAGCTATATATTCTTTTTCGACACTCATTTCATAAAACAATCCTGCAATATAACCAATCTGTTCTGAACGTCATTCACCAGCTTTTACGGGCATAAATGTTTCCTGATCCCAAGAAAGCAATCATTGAATATGAGAAAGATGGGAAAGTTTTTTTTGGTGTTCAAAAAATTGTTGCCGTGTTGCTTGCATTTCAAAAAATAGAAAATAAATTGGTCAGTTATAGAAATAATAAAAAGTAATAGTAGAGTAAATCAGTTCTTCTAGTATTAGATACGAAAACTTAATTTCTAAAACTCTTTACTTCATTGATAAGTAAGATTTCAAAAGAAATTTGCAGTATCACAATCTATATCTCAACAAAGTTCAGTTTTAAATTTTTCTATATAATTAGCAAAAATTATTGCAACATCTCATCTATAGATAGGACTATCAAGATATTGAAAATCATGAGCATATATTGTATTTTTGAGTAATTCATTACTTTTAGCTAAATAATGATAATTATCAGCTCGATGATTTACCTTTTCTTTTGATAAAAGAGTATATTCTTCATCCACATTATTTCATTCTATCGCACGAATTAATACTGCTACAAATTCTCCATTTGTTAATGATTTTGTCGGCATAAATTCACCATTATATCATTTAAATATTTTTCTAGTACATGCTGTAGTTATAAAAGAGTGAAGATCGCTATGAGCATTCTGTAAATCTGAAAAATCACAATTGCTTTCATTAGTATTAACTATAATTGATCAAATATTTTGAGAAAACATGGTTATCATTTTCGCTGCCTCATCTCTTCTTAAAGTACTATTAATACGATAAGCATCTGGTTGATCAAAACGAGTAATTCCGAGCTCTTTAATAATTCACAACTTTTTATTCCAAAATTTCATCTGATCTTCATCACTCATATACAATTTCATTGTAATATCTAAATTTGCAAATCAAAAAGAAATCATACAAAATACAACTAAAAAAACAAATAGAGAAATTTTTCTTATGTTCATTTGCTAAAAAATATAAAAAATACTAATTTTTACCTCACTCAATCCACTCCAACAATCCGTCGATATCTTTTCCCATATCACCATACAAAATGTTCATCGTTTCAAGTGAAATGGTATATCACAAATAGTTTAGAACATGAAGCAATGGATTTGAAGAATTATAGAATTGTTGTTGAACCATCATTATTTTATTGGTAATTTCTCACAAAAAATATGCTTGTCACTCTTTGGTCTTCGCTACCGTTTTTGCTTTTGCAAGAATACGCGCAATTGCATTATCAAGTTTTACAACAATAACGTCACCATAAGCCTTTGCAATTTCTTGTTTAGACATCTCCAATGCTGCCTTGAGCATCAAATCTTGACTAAGATTTGGATACATCAATGTAGGATAAAAAGGTTGTCCTGGCATCACCATCTGATCATAATTTGTGGTAATTACTGTTGCATCAACTGGTGCTCATTCAACGACTTCTGGTACTGATGATACTTGCGCAAACGTCGGTAAAGCAACAAAAAGCAATGCAATCATAAGGATTTTTTTCATGGTATATAGTCAAAATAAATAAATCATAAAATCTAAATCTCTAATCCATTTTAGCATGGCAAGGATAAAATATTTTCATAAAATCATGAGAAATGATAAAAAGTATAACATCTAAATTAAAGGTTCAGCAAATTCTTCAATAGCAGAAATAACATCTTTTTGATCTTCTTGTACAATCTTTTTCGCCTCTTCAAGTGTACGACAATACTTTGATCTACTTCGTTCATACATCTCTTGAACATGTGAATTTGAGATAATAGGGTCAGGCATAAAGGATGCTCTGAGAGAAAACGGATCTTTTACTTGCCCTTTTACCTGCATTTTACAGTAAAACTCTCTTTGATTCAGATTTGCTAAATCGTAACCATCGATAAACGGATCAAAATGTTGTTTCATATATAATGCATCTTCACTTGATATTCTAAAACTAATAAGATTACCTACATTACCAAATAATGCACCTGAAATTTCTTTTGGTATCTGTGAAATAAATTGATGCGCGACACACAATCACAGTCAATACTTTCTCGCTTCTGATAATATTTCATTAAACGTTTCGGTTGCAAAATTTTGAAATTCATCAACATAAAAATAAAATGGTGTTCTCGTTCATTTTTCCATATTTTGACGAGACATTGCTGCTTGAAAAATTTTGGTTACAAACATTGCACCCAAAAAACCCATAATATCCTCTTGTAATTTTCCTTTTGATAGCTTAATCAAAATAATTTTTGATTCGTCCATAGCTGCACGAAAATCAAGTTTGTTTACAGGACTCGCAAAGATATTCTTCAACGCATCAATACTTAATATTTGTCCGACTTTATTTAAAATAGGCATAATTGCTTGTGTATTGAACTGTTGAGACCATCCAGCAAACTCATTTGTCCAGAAGTTACGTACTACATCATCTTCTATTTGTTCGATCATATCATAACGAAAATCTTTATCGGTAAGTGCACGAATCACATCAAACAGTGTCGATCATTTTTTATCCAATAATGCAAGGAATATCATTCTCAGCACATGTTCCAACATGCTATTTCGATTTGCACCAAAGAACTTCTTAAAAATATCAATAAATCACTTTGCTAAAACTTGCTTGGATTCATCTTTATTAACATCAAGAGGATTGAGACAAAAAGGGAATTTGTCATCGGTTGGATCGAAGATAATAACGTCTTTTTTACGTTCTGGAGGAATATGCATCAATACTTCATCAAAAAGATCTCCATGAGGATCAATAACTGCTATCCCTTTACCTTGTTTGACGTCGCTTGCAAGCAAACTAATGATGAATTTTGATTTACCAACTCATGTCTTTCATACAATGTAGAGATGTCTGAGTCTATCTTCATCATAAATACCAACAGGAACAGTAATTGATCTATAATCAGATACTCACAAAATATTAATCTCTCTAGGATGTTCTTTTGCAATTACTTCGCCATTTTCAAGTATACTATAATCAAATGTTGGAACTCAAATTGGTAGTGCAAGCTTTCTAGAGGTAACTTTTAATAGTGCTGTTTCACTTTGCGGTAAAGAAGGAAATTGAAAAATTGATGCTATTTCATGATGAGTAAATAATTGAGTTTTCTTTGTTAAAAAGATATCTTTAAAAGATAATGAAGTACGAACAAGATCGAATTGATTTAATGGATAATTATCAAATATCTTAAAACTATTCCCGATAGATTTGATTTTTGTCCATGCGACCTCTTTTGAAGTTGACTGACAGACAAAATAAATCGATGTCTTGAATAAAGGATCATGAATTTTTTTTGAAAAATAAGCAAATCATTCAGCTTTTCGTTTCTTTTTAATTTTGAAATTAAACATATACTTGTAAAATTGCAATGATAGTTTGATCTTAAATAATAAGCGTTGTAATGATGCTTTGAGATAAAACATTGTCGAATCGGTGTCAATTGCTTCCATAACTATACAATAACAGAACTTATCATGAATCACATCAAAATTTTCAAATTTACGAAATATATTGTAAATAAAATCAGTGTCGTCACCAGTATGATCGAATTTAAAAGGGAAAAATTGATTATTTTGCAAAAGCAATTCTCAAACAACTGTTTTAGATCAATCAAATCAACTAATATTTTTCGTGTCTTTTGCTATTTGAAAATTATCAAAACTACTATAAAATTGTGATTCAAAAAGTGGATAATTACTTTGTTCGGCATGAAGTGAAAAAAAATATTCCCCTTTTGAATAATTTAATCATAAAGCAATTTTTCACGAACCTTTCATCGTATCATTTATTGATTGCAAAAACTCTTGAAAAGCGTGTTTTCATTCTTTAAATGAGTGGTAAATTTTAATCAGTAATGAGTTCATATTTTCGCATAAAATAATTATAATTTTTCTATAAACAAAATTGCTTAAATAGCAAAACAAACTCATCATCGTCCTCGACTACTATTTGACATTTTATATAAAACATTCAATCGCTATTAAAGAGGAAAAGAAAATGCGATACTGGCATTAACGAAACAGTTAACTAATCAAACCTTAATAGTCTATGATATCCTAAAATTCTCTTTCATACGTTCTAGCCAGTGCTTACGAGGCAAAGGCAATCCATGTTTCATGAGAAACTCCAACTCCATCGGTATTACACGATACGCATTCCCCTGCTCATCGATGATTACTTTTTTCAGGATTTCGTTATCTATGATTCGATTTCATTCAGCATCAATTCATTCAAACTGATCTAATTCCGTATTTTTTACCGTCTGAACACCTGCAGGAATATCTACGTTGATTGGCTCATCTCTTCGTAAGTATCACTTTGCTGTTACTTCTTCTTTCGTGAACGTTGGATCGATAAGATACGCAGCCGTATCGTTGAAGTAAAATGGATTCATCGTTGCTGGGAAGAATTGCCCTAACGTTCAGTCTGCATCCATCTGTGCGAATATTTCGTCTACTTTTTCGTATCGCTCTTCTTTCGTATATTGTTTGTTCAAAATGCAGTAAGATTTGTTTTTCAGACCTATACAACCTACACAGAAGGAGCAGTTTTCTACATCATAACAATAATAAACATGTGAACAGTCTTCACAATGTGACCCACAGTATAAGTGCTCTCCTGAAAAACTAATTCCTCAATAAATATGTTTACCTGAAGGTGATCATCAGGTTACTGCATCATAAATATACTCGCTATCATGGTTCGACCCAAACAATACTACATTATTTGCGTAAAGAATACTATTTGAAAAATATCCATTGGAAACATAAGATGAGTTAAGAATACTATATCAAACACAATTATCAGATCATTGATTACTTATAATATGTCCTAATTCGATTTTATACTCTCTAAAATTAACTTTATTCATAAGTATATTATTCTTACAATTAAAGTATTCCTCTTTAGAGTATTGTTTATTTCTAATACAATACGATTTATTAGATAAACTAGAACACAAAATACATTCACTACAACCAATCAAATCCTGTGAAAACCAAATATCAGTAGAGTTTTGAATAGTATGAGAATAAAATATATGAAATGAGTTTATTATACAACTACTTTCAAATACATATGAAGAGCCATTTCTTACCATAAGAGAAGAAATTACGCTATCACAATTGTGTTTTATACTTAGACTATAAAGCACATTTTCTGTATCTCATACTACAGCAATAATATATCTGGATTATAAACATATTCTTCTATACTATTACAAATTTGCAATATATGAGAAATCTTTTCTGATTCTTGTGCAGTATATATATGAGATATATCGTTTTCATCTTCACTCAAAACCCATGTTCTTCAATAATGATGCGTACCTATTAATCAATACCCCATTTCTTTTCTATGCGATGTTCACTCTTTTCACCAAAATAGTATCTTTTTCATAGCGTCTCTTTCTAAAATATCATTTTGTATTAGCGAACGATAAATATAAGGAGCAAAGGTCCAAAACATCTTTGTGTCAACTCATTCAGAAGAAATAACTGAATGCATCATTTGTTCATTTTCTTTATCGTTCTGAAAAATATCATCATGATATTCCATATAAGCTAAACTAAATTTTCTTTCAATATCTGATCTTCTTAACATTCTTATTAAATGAAAACGAGCACGACCATAATGCTTGCTCAATCGGTTTTCTTGTGTTTCAGACAGTTTACATGCTTTCATTATCAACTCCAATTCTTTATCATAAAAATGTTTCTCTAAAATAGCATCAGCAGGTAATTGTCGCTTAATATCTTCTAATAGGATTTGGTGTGTCTGGTTTGAAGTGTAAAGCAATACCTTTTCTCATCACAAAATAGTATGACTTTTTTGATTTGTAATTCATTCTGAATCGTTCTCTAATTGATTAGACATCAATACTTATAGATCAATATAAAGAGAAATCATAATAAATTATTATATTGTACATTTCCACTACACATCCAATTCTCTTACCATCTTCGCGTGGGTAAGAATGAAATGTTTTCTACTCGGGACGTCAGAACCCATGAGTATACGGAACAGTTTGTCTGCTTCCTCAGCATCTTCGATGTTTACTTTCATCATTTTACGTCTTGCGGGATCCATAGTGGTTTCTCGGAGTTGTTCTGGATTCATTTCACCGAGACCTTTGTAACGTTGTACTTGTGTTTTATCTTGTTCAAAACCGAATTTTGCTAATGCTGGTTCGATTTCGATATCAGGTGGATAGATATATTGTTCTTTTTTCCCTTGTTTGAATTTGTACAACGGTGGAACCGCAATAAAGAGATGTCCTGTTTCGATTACTGGTCTCATATAACGGAAGAAAAACGTGAGCAGTAACGTTCTAATATGTGATCCATCGACGTCCGCATCTGTCATAATGACGATCTTTTCATAACGTAATTTTTCTGGCTCAAAACTTTCTTTCAATCAAGCGCCCATAGCCATAATCAACGATTTAATTTCTTCGTTTGCAAGAATCTTTTGAATCATCGCTTGTTCGGTGTTCAATACTTTACCTCTAAGCGGTAAAATCGCTTGAAATTTACTATCACGTGCTTGTTTTGCAGATCCTCACGCAGAATTTCCTTCCACAATATATAATTCTGTTCCTTCAGCTTTTTTTGTACTACAATCTGATAGTTTTCATGGCAAAACACCACCAAGCAGTACTGATTTTCTCATAACACTTTCTCTCGCAAGTTTTGCTGCCATACGTGCTTTTGCACTGAGCAACACTTTTTCAATCATAGGCACTACTGCGTCTTCATTTTCTTTGAAATAATCACGTAAAAATGTTTCTACTACTTTTGCCACTTCAGCTCTCACGTAGCCATTTCATAATCTTCATTTGGTCTGTCATTCAAACTGCGGTTCAGGAATTTTTACTGCCACGATTGCATACAGGCCATCCATAATATCAGATATTTGGAATTGCCCAATTTTTTTATCGATCAATCATTTGTTTGTTGCTACTTCATTGATAACAGTAAGTAATGCATCTTTAAATCATAAGACATGCGTCCCACCATCAATTGTTCTAATATTGTTTACAAACGATAACAACGTATCATTCATCGAATCAATAAACTGACACGCAACTTCAACCATAACTTCCTTACCTTCTTTTTCGATAAAAATTAATGGTGATAATACTCTTTGTGTACCCACTAAATTACGCAACCATGTTTTCTGTCATCCTTCAAAATAGAATCTTTCTTGTTTACCCGTCAATTCATCTACAATCGTAAATACTACTCCAGGTGTAAGATATGCTGCATTTTTAATTCTGGTTGCTATAGTATTATATGAAAATTCCATCACATCAAAGATGGTATCATCAGGAATAAAGGTAATCGTCGTCCCTGAAACATCTGTTTCTCATACAATCGCCACATCTCATTGAGGTACCCCTCTTTTGAATTCTTGCATATAAATATTTCAATTTTTATGTACTTCAGCTTTCATATAACTAGAAAGTGCGTTTACTACAGACGATCATACTCAGTGTAATCCTCATGATACTTTATAGACAGATTTGTCAAATTTACCACCCGCATGGAGTGTTGTTAGAATCGTTTCAAGAGCTGATTTTCACGTTTTTGGATGAATATCAACTGGAATACCACGTCCATCGTCATAGACCGTTACTTTTGAACCAGCTTGTAATACGGTTGTAATATGTCTACAGTGTCCTGCAAGTGCCTCATCTACTGAGTTATCAACAATTTCGTATACCATATGATGTAATCATCTTGTATCGGTAGATCAAATATACATTCATGGTCTGTGTCTGACCGGTTCAAGTCCTTCTAAGACCTGAATATTCGACGCGTCATACGTTCCTTCTAGTGGGAGAGTCATGATTTTTTAATAACAAAGCAAAATATACATCAACATATTTAAAATGCGTCAAAATGCAATGTCAAGTCAACTACAAAATTTACAAGACAGTTTTCACTATTTCATTTTACTACAATTTCAGTACATTAATTTTAATTTTATAATGTATACATTTAAACAGTATGCGATGATCACGACTCACCTGACCACATGGTAATAATACTTTTGCCTACGAAAAAAGAAAAGAAATCGAATCAGAACCATGATTACGAATTCCAGAATGCAAAACAATAAACAGCATTGAGGAAATAACACTGTGAAACGAGTCTGTCTTTTGTGAAAGTGATACTTCTTGATCCGTTCAGTTTTTTAGTGGATTAGAGTATGTCTATCAGTTGGAAAATCCCTCTCGTTCAATATATATTTTTGACAATCACAACTACGCACTATATTTTCGAGCAATGCAAAGAAAAAACGACGCATGAAATACGTCGCCACAATTGTGACTACTCCCTCACGTCATTCATATAGATCAACATTCTGATTTGTGACCAACACCTACGAATACTCCTCTACCTAATTTTGTATCCTGTACCGATGAGCAATGCTTCGATTATGTGGTTAGAACGTGTAATGTTGGCAATTTCATCAATCCTGCTCTCGATGCGGGAATCATTTGATCGTGCAATTGGATTAAAAATCAGTATGGTTTGGAATCATTTTTTAGAAGATGAAACGCATGTAATGCGTCTCTACAACGACTGGATATCGATCTTGATTTTTGGGCGCCAGGAATGGGAACTGATCTGGAAAAAACAATCCCTCTCGTGCGTTCATTGATACGTGAGGCGTCATTGGTTACGATCGCTACTTCGCCTTACTTTCTGGATCAACACCGCGCGTTAAAATTATTGCATTTGTTGATTGGGTAAAAATAAAAAATGGCGAACCGTGTTCGCCGCTACGATCTGGACGCAAAAAATTGCGTCGCAAACCAAATAATTCTATGGACGCAAAAAATTGCGTCCCTACACCTTGTTATTTTTCATTATTAATTTTTCATTTTTCTTTTTTCATAAATAATGCGTATCTGTCTTGCTCCGATGGATGGAATTACTGATCTAGCGTATCGTACCATCTGTAAAGAAATTTTTCTGAAACACTGAAATCCAGCTGATGAACTCATGCTTTGGACAGAATTTATGAGCGCAGAATGATATAAACACAATCCAAAATGAGTCGTAAAACATCTTCGAATGAGTGATTTTGAGCCTGAACTTATTGCTCAGATTTTTGGTGGTACTACAGACCCGTTATTGACCTGCGCGACAGAAGTTATGACAAAATATCCGTTTGCATGAGTTGAAATCAACATGGGCTGCCCATCTCCGAGTGTGATGAAATGCGATGCAGGTAGTGCAATGCTGAAAGACAAAACAAAAACCCTGTGAATCTTAAAACAAATCCATGAACAACTCAATGCGCCACTCAGTCTCAAGACCAGAGCGTGACTTACGCAAGATGACAAAAACGCTCAGTTTGATTTTGTGTGTGAAGCTAGTAAGTATGTGCGAATGATAACCATTCATGCCAGAACCTATAATCAATCACACGCAGGCGAAGTCGATCGAGATTTTGTATATAAGCTAAAAGAAGCACTACCAGATAAAATTATCATCGGCAATGGTGGTATAAGATCGTACGATGACGCAGTCGCTCAGGTAAATAATTTGGATGGTATTATGATAGGACAATCAGCAATTGGAAATCCCTGGATTTTAACACCACATACACCGACCTTAGAGCAAAAATTCACAACCATATTCCGTCATCTCGACATGATGATGGCAAGCGAGCGATTATTTCAAGAACGTTTACAAACGATGGACACCACTCTTTCTTTACCATCCTATCAAGAACTTGGAGAAATTATGGACAAAAAACCACGACTCACTAATCCTGAATCAACCAGTCGCGTTGCTTTTGAATTTAGAAAATATTTGTTTAATTATGTGAGTGGACTGGAAGGCAATAAGGCGCTGAAACAACAGATTCCTCACCGGAAAGAGTACACAGAACTCAAGGATGGATTGGAAAAATGGTTCATTACTACTCTTCATATTCAAAAATAGTCACCATCCCGTCCTCTGATGCGACGATTTCAGGTAAGACAATATCTCCGACGACTGCTTCTTGTTGTAGTTCATCTTGCGGTTTGCCAATAGTCACTACAGAACGTTTTTCATTTTTATCATACCATGATTGTCTTCACTTGAAGACACGATCATAAAGTTCTCTTTCAAGTTGCAAATTATCAAGTTGTACAATACTGCGTTGAAAGACAAGTTCATCATATTTTCTGGTTTCTTGTTTGAGAAAATATCCTCTGGTGGATGCCTGATTTACTCGCATTGCATAAAATCCAATAACCAAAAAACAGATCACTGAAACGACAATCAATTTCGAGATGCTTACGGCCTTTTTCTGGCGTTTATTTTTATCCAAGAGATCAAAGAATTCTTTTGAAACACTGGAAAGACGAATAAGTTTCAACATAAAACAAAGACTCTATAAAATTTCTACAATTTTCAGATCGTTTTCTTTGAAGGTATATAACATTGCAGGTCTATGTGCACCTCTAATTACTCTTTCTCCCGTTTCTTTGACGATATCAAGTTTATCAAGCTTTTTTCTAAAATTTCTGGTATCAAATTCTTTTCAAAAAACAATCTGGTACACTTCTTGCAGATCAGTAAGCGTAAAAGTTTTTGGCAAAAGATGTTGTGCAACGTTGGTGTATTCAAGTTTTCGTTGCAGTCTTTTTATCGCGTAAGCAATAACTTCATTGTGATCAAATCATAACTCAGGCAATGCATCTATTGCGAAAAGTTGTGCATTTTTTGCATCAGTCCCTGATTTGATATCAAATTGTTCATACGGCAATAATGCCATATATGCTGCAGAAATCACTCTCCCTCTCGGATCCCTATCTACTGCGGAAAAGGTATATAATTGTTCCAAATATGCATTTGAAACGTTTGTTTCTTCTTCAAGTTCTCTATACGCTGCTTGTTCCAAATCTTCAGAATCCAAAACAAATCACCCTGGTAATGCTCGTTTATCTTTGAATGGTTCAATCGCTCTTTGTATCAATAAGATATGCAATTTTTGTTGCATTATCGTAAAGACAATCCCATCCACCGCTATGAGTATATGTTGATCTATCATGCTTATCTCGCAAATAAAGTATTGTGTATTCTACAATTTCTCGAGAAGTTTTCAAGAGGGAAAATATAACACAATTTTATTATTTTGTATTGACTTTTATATTAA
>CAZIUS010000025.1:0-228 GCA_964542385.1 uncultured Candidatus Peribacteria bacterium | reverse complement strand
TATGCAAACACAAAATCGCCCTTCGGGTACACTTAATGGTATCGCAATTTTTTGCGGTATTTTATTTACATTTTTAATCACAATACTCCTTTGGATGAGTGATATACGAATTCCTCTATCTCTTGCAATAGGTATTTGTAGTGGTATCGTAATAGGATATAGTATCCTCCATTACCTTTACAACAATGCAAGTGACAAACTTCTCGGGTGGGTTATCCATCATGCTCA
>CAZIUS010000024.1:11200-13110 GCA_964542385.1 uncultured Candidatus Peribacteria bacterium | reverse complement strand
AAACAACCACTTTCAGAATTACAATTCAAACTGTAAATTTATTTATAAAATTTGCTTTTAGAAAGTATAAATTTGCTTTTTTGTGCTCCAGTCCCTATAATTGAAGAAAGTATTTTATACGTCTTCAAGAGTATGGGAGCAATCCATCATTTTAAAGAAAATTTTACTATTGAAAAAGCAATACCATCTTTGGATATTTCAAAGGCAGATTTTTTTTGTATTATTTTAAACAAAAAGAAAATCAAACAGTGCATTGTAGAACGTTGAAATGCAGCTCATTTTTTATGAGAATTACTCCACGTACTTAGAGAGTCGTTTTGTCAATTTACAAAAAAGCATTGAAAAAAGAATGTGAATTATCGATCTACAAAATTTATATTGGATAATTTTTTATTGTTACCAAATAATAAAAATTGAGTTACTATCAAAGAAATAAAAATGCCAAAGAAAACTGAGAAGAATACAGAAATTACAAAAAAAGAACTCGTTGCTTTATTATCCGATGAGGAAAATATTGAAAATTTTATTGTTGATTTTGATACGAAGAAAAAATCTGTTGAAACAATAGATACGCTCAGTAAAGAAATAAGAATTGCATGGAAAAACTATATCGTACGGTTGGGGCAACTCAGTGATGCAAAAGATAAAAAGACACAGATGCATATTCAAAAAATTAAAAATCGACTAGAAAGTCCATGAGAGATCAGTATACAAAGAGAGTGGCTAATTGGTTTTTTGAAAATCACCTCATATCAATTTGGTGGGAAAAACGTTCATAAATAGCCTTATTAATTACTTTTGAACTCATGGCAAATCTCAAACAAATCAAAGCAAAGATCAAATCTGTAGGAAATTTGAAAAAAATTACGAGAGCGTTGGAAGTTGTTTCCACCGTAAAACTCCAAAAGATTAAAAATCAAGCAGAATGATCAAAGCAATATATGATGCAACTCATGAAAATATTTTGAATAACAAGTCCTGTTATAGATATTTTTTGAAATGATCTTGTAGATTCGAACGCAACTAGATCTGCGGTTATCGTAGTGACGACAGAAAGATGATTGTGTGGTGGTTTAAATACAAAATTACTCAGAAAAGTAGTTATGGAAAATGATCTGCAAACTACCGATTTTTTCGTTATTTGAAAAAAATGATTGGAATTTTTAAAAAGAGTAGGTGCTTCTATTGTATGACATGTAACATTATGAGATACATTTCACCAAAAGGATCTTCTCGCGTTCTATACCTTCTTCGAAGATGCAATTCATCATTGAACCTACCAAAAAACAAGTTTATATTTCAATTTCTTTAAAAACAGTATAAATCAAATTCCGACAAGTATACAAATATTTCCTCTTTCTTTAAATGAAGTTAAAATGTTCTTTGATTGAATTGAAGTACCATTGCATAATGAAAAAGACGATGATAAAATAGCTGTAGATATGCTTGTGGAACCATCTTTGGAATGAGTAAGAGAAGAAATGAGAAGACAAATGAGAAACTATATTATGATGTCTGCGTTGATTCAAAATAAAACGGGAGAACATGCAGCGCGTATGATTGCAATGAAAAATGCAAAAGATAATGCTACAGGATTCGTGAAATCATTGACCTTGAAATTCAATAAAGAACGTCAGGCAGCTATTACCAAAGAAATTTCAGAAATTGTGAGTGCCAAGATTGCAATCGAAGGATAAAACAGTATGAAAGAAATGTGTTACACATTTCTTTTTTTTTGATTCATACGTTACAAATGATTAATTTTTTACTTTGATTAGCGCTTGTATGATTTTTTGCATGGCGAATTGAACCATTTCGCAATAAAATTAAAGCAGTGATAAGTAATTATCCAAAGATATATAAGCTGCTTTCTCCACCTTGAATTCGATACTTGATTTTATGATTTGTTC
>CAZIUS010000024.1:3191-11190 GCA_964542385.1 uncultured Candidatus Peribacteria bacterium | reverse complement strand
TGACGTCGTGTCGAGGCTCAAACGATGCCGGTGATTGTGGTGATGGTGATGAGGATGAGCAGTGTTGATTGTATGATGATTACTCATACGAATTTACATTGATCCATTATTTTCTAAACGCTTTAAGAATACAATAAATCTCTTAACTGATCAATTACAGAAAAAATGAAAACAAAATGAAAAAAAACAATTCAAAGATATTGAAGCATCAGTAAATAATACCTTTATTTCTTCTCAAAATACCATGGAAAATTTGTTGTCTGTCTTCAAAAAAGTACTCTTTTGGGGTATTGGAATAGTTTTTTTGATCATTATCTTGTCGCAATGATTGCCTTGGTATACTGTTTCTCCATGAGAAATAGCAATTATTACCAGACTTGGTAAATTACAAGAAAACATTTACACTGAATGATTAAATTTTAAAGTACCGTTGATTGATAAAGTTATCCGTATCAATATTCAAACACAAAAAGTTGAAGCAACAGCAAATGCTGCAAGTAAAGATCTGCAAAATATTTCTGCAACGATTGCAGTAAATGGAGCAGTTTTACCTTCGTTTGCGAAAGAGTTGTATAGAAATCTTGGTGATGCGACCCTCGTGGCTGATAAGATTATCAATCCTTCTATTCAAGAATCAGTAAAAGCAGCAACGGCAAAATATACGGCAGAGGAGTTGATTACTAAAAGAACTGCAGTAAGTCAAGAAATAAGAACACTGCTTGTTGAAAAACTAGAAAAACGATGAATTCAAGTATCAGATGTTAATATTGTAAACTTCCAATTCTCGGCAGATTTCGATGCAGCGATTGAAAAGAAAGTGAAAGCAGAACAAGAAGCACTAGCAGAAAAAAACAAACTCGAATCAGTAAAATTTCAAGCACAACAAAGTATAGAAAGATCAAAAGCTGAGGCAGAATCTATTAGAATTCAAGCAGAAGCAATTAAATCGCAATGATGACAAGAATACGTCAACCTCAAGCGAATTGAAAAACGAGATTGAAAACTTCCACAAACAAGCTTATGACAAAGTAATGGTTTGATCCTGAATTTAAAACAATAGAAAAATGAAATATAAATAAATATAAACGTGAAAAGAGTCGGTATAAAACCGACTCTTTTTTAAAACAAAATGAAACTGAACTGTTGTTAGGCTTGCACTGCAACCTGTAACAATGCAACTCGAATAGCTTCAGGAAAAGATGGTTTATAACTTTTTCCATCTTGCCAACGCGTTTTACTGTCTGCTGCATCTTTGATTTTGACCACATTTTCTCCGGACGAATTATACTTCTGTTGTACAAGTGCATATTCTCCTGCAACGAAAGGTAATTCTTTTTGGACAAACATGAATACTAATTCTTCCTCTTCGCATTCACATAGAATGCTTTTTTTGGCATATTCAATTTCTTTGATTAAGACCACGGAGTGAGGATTCAAAAATTTAGACTCACTTGTAACTGGTACAAATGGCATAATTGGCTCTTCTTTTCTGATTTGTTTCAATGAAACCATTTTTTAATATTTTGTTTTTGTTTTTAAAAAAATAAGGTTGACTTAATCTTAATAATAAAGTTAATAGTAAAATCAAGTGTATATAATAGATTTTTTTTATTGTAACTACAATAAAAATTGATACCATACTCGTATGGAAACAAACGATCTCATTGTCTCGTATAGTCGTGACCCTGTGTGACAAGAGGTGATGAAAGACTATACAGTGATGCAAAAAGTTGAAAACACAGTGTGTGGTGATTTTATCATTGTATACGTCAAAATCGATGCGAATGATCGCATAGAAGCATTTTCGTGGAGTGGAGACCCAGCGATGCATACACTTGCTTCTGCATCATTACTTACTGAATATATTGTAGGAGAATCTGTAGAAACAGTATTGGACCGATCATACACGCAAATTAAAGAGCGATGATTTATGGTAAGTACGAGAAGACAAAGATCAGCAGTCACTGCATTGCTTGCAACAAGAAATGCGTTACATGCTCGACGCAATGATTGAATTACTGATACCTATGAAAAATTACTGATGACCGACTAAATTATTTTTCAATCCATGCATCCCAAAGATCACTTGTTCATGTACTTGTTTCTTCTTGAATAATACTATCTACTGGAGCGCAAACAGCAATAATCTTTTGATGAGAATGTTGTTCTGCTTCTTGTGCTTTGAGCATTTTTTTATGTTTTCTTTTTTGTGCAGGAGTGAATGATTGAGCGAAATCACTGGTTTCATAAAGACTATCTTGTTCAGTATAAAAACGTGAGGATTGCTTTTTGGTTTTGGTCATAGAAAAGAAAGAAACTAAATGTCATACCTTAGTGTATGATTTCACTCGCAAAATGTAAAATAATTCGTATATATTGATGATTATTTTGTTGCTAAAAATAAAAAATATGATATAACTAATTTCTCTTTACTTGTTGTTATGATATGTTAGACGTAGTACAACTTTCTGCACAAATAGCTGAAAAATCGATTCTGAATGATGTTTCATTGTCCATTGAGCCTGGAAAGAATATTTGCTTACTTGGTAAAAATGGCTCTGGAAAATCATCGTTGGCATTAACTATTATGGGTCATCCTGATTATGAAATAACATGAGGTGATATTGTTTTGGATGGAGAAAGTATAGTATGACGATGACCTGATCTTAGGGCTCGTGCGTGAATATTCCTTGCCTTCCAATCAATTCCAGAAATTAAGTGAGTAAAACTTTTTGAATTTTTGCGTACGATCTATAATGCAAGATTTGAGAAAAAAGAATCGTTTGTGAGTTTTAAGAAAATTATTTTGCCATATCTTGAAGAATTACATATAGATAAAGAATTTCTTCGAAGAGATGTAAATGTCGGTTTTAGTGGAGGAGAAAGACGTAAAATTGAAATTTTACAACTTAAATTATTACAACCATCATATGTTTTTCTGGATGAGGTTGATAGTGGTTTGGACGTGGATGCATTTCGTGCAGTTGCTCAATTGCTTAGACAAGTTGCTAGTGAAAAAACAAGTTTTGTGATTATTACGCATTATTTTACGATATTAGATTATCTCCCTGTAGATAGTGTTGTCGTTATGCAAGACGGAAAAATTATTGAACAATGAGGAAAAGATATTGTCGAGAGAGTAAAACAACAAGGTTTTGGTAAATATAGTCAAGCGATATAGAAACAGAACTTCTGAATTAGTCCAAACGTCACTTGACTACTGAGTAAATCGAACGTTTAATTGGTTTGAATTTATCTTCGATTTACTATGATTTTTAGTTATTTTAATAGTATACTCATGTCACTCCAATCTCATCTCGTCTTTATGAAGAAATTCTTTACACAGCCTTGAAAAAACGCTTCGATTTGGCCCACCAGTGATAATTCAGCAGAAATGTTGTGTGGATCGATTGATTGGAAAAATGTAAAAACGGTGTTGGAACTAGGACCATGAACGTGACCAGTGACCAAACATATTTTTCAATGTATGCCTTCATGAGCACAGTATTTTGGTATAGAATATGAAGCAGAATTTATGAAAATGCTCCAGAAAAAGTTTTCGACTCATCAATGAACATTTATCCAATGAAACGTAAAAGATCTTTCTCAAATAATTAAAAAACACCAAATTCCTCATCCTGATGTAATTATTTCTACTTTACCAAACAATGTTTTTGAACAATATCCTCATCTGGTAAATGAGCTTTCATGATATCTTGAAAAATGAACAGTGTTTCGTGCTATCACGTATGCGCCAGATTTGTTTATAAACGTCTATAAACATATTCAGCCAAAAGTATTATGTCATTCACGAAAAAATATACCCCCTTTGTATGTGCTTGGCACTAATTAGTTTTTTTACTATATGACAGAACTACAACAAACGTTGATTGCTATTGTTAATGAAGTGCCCGAGTGATATGTGGTAAGTTTTTGAGTAGTTGCAAAAGAACTAATGAAACGTTCTCATAGAACTATTACGGCACAATTGGTCTGACGACAACTAAGTTGATTACCAGAATCAGAACGATATCGTTTGCCATGGCGAAGAGTAATCAACAAACAATGATATGTGAGCGCATTGAAATTATGAACCAAATGAACGCATCAGATAAAACTCCTCAAAAATGAATGAAACGAAGTTGTTAATGGTTTTGTGCAAGATGCGGAACGACGAGAATTTTAGAGATTCAAGACTCAAGATTCTAGATTCTAGAAATGAATACGTCATACTGAGCGTGCGAAGGGTCCATGTGACTTTTTTACTCTTTTACTTTTCATTATGAACCAGTGTCTATTTATTCATGGGTGAGCATCTTTTGATTCTCAAGAACAATATTATACATTTCTTCAAGAACGAGAGTTGAGTGACCCTACAAAATTATGATCTAAGAAATGGAAAGAAACATTGTCATTTTCCTTGCCTTCTGATTGGCAAATTATTTTTCCTGAAATGCCAAGCGCAGAAAATGCAACTTACAAAGCACGAACAATTCGATTTGAAAAACATCTTCCGTATTTAATGGGAGAAAAGATTGTTTTGATTGGGTATTCATTATGATGACGGTTTTTATGTAAACGACTTAGTGAAAACAATTTTCCAAAAAAAATCAATCAAGTACATCTCGTTGCTGCTTGTATTTCAGCGGATGGTGTAGAATGAGAAGGAAGTGCTGATTTTGGTTTTGATCATGTATTACTTGCAAACCTAGAGAAACAATGTGATGAAATATTCTTGTATCATTCACGTGATGATGAAATCGTTCCTTATGAGCAAGCTGAATTGATTCATAGTTATTTACCAAAAGCAAAACTCTTCACGTTTGAAACCAGGAATCATTTTTTTCAACCAGCATTACCAGAGTTGTTGGAAAACATGAGAGTGTACAATAAATAATTTTTTTGAATAATCCTGAAGCAATTTTTTTGCTAAAAAATTGCTAAGTACTAATTTTTTCATACATTTTTCATAACAAAACGCTTGTAAAAAGCGTTTTTTGGAGTATAGAAAATCGATTTTGAATATACACCATTGTATAAATTTCAAAATCGATTTTCTACGTAGTAAATGCGACATTAGATTTTTTTGTAAGTCGCATTTACTATATAGAGCTGACATTTTAGATCTCATAAATGCTATGCAAAAAAATGGTTTCGTGTATATAATCACAGATCAAGTAGGATGAAAACTCTCGGTATGAGTGACGACGGATCTGTCAAAAAGATTACATCGTTTGTGTACGGTGAGTAAACAATCAACTCGTTCAAAAAACGAAACACCACGTTTGGTCTACGTCGAACGTCGGCAACATGTATTGGATGCATTAATCAGAAAACAAACCCTTACCAAATGACCCAGAGCAAAAAAACTAGAACTCATCAACCAATTCAATCCCGTCTGGCGTGACCTCAGAAGGACTCGGAAGAGAGTTGTGTAGATTTTTAGATTGCCATGCTCCACTGCGTTCAGCTCGCAATGACGGGAACACTTTGGAATTATTTTATTTTCTCCGGTTTGCAACTTCAGGTGGATAAAGATGGAGAAATGAGTATATTACATACCTGTATTTTTAGTAAAGTGAATTGATTTGTATGACACCTGAAAAACAATCACCATGGCTAGATTCACCAGGTGTACAAAAACGTTTTTGATCATTATCTCAGGGTGTTTCTTGTGACGTCTTGATTGTGGGATGAGGTATAGCAGGGTGCGTCAGTGCTTATCAATTACTTATGCATACTGATAAAACTATTGCTCTTGTGGATGCAGGAAATATATGACATGGAGCAACATGACACAATGCAGGACAGATTGATGTTTTTTTTGAAGAAGAAGTATCGTTATTGATAGAGAAGTTTGGAGAAAAAAAAGTAAAAAATGCTTATGAGAGTATGTTTTTTGCTTGGAATCTTTTAGAAGAAATTATTACCCATATATGATGGCAATGAGGATATACAAAATATATAGGATATAACGTATATTCAACATATCAACAGTATAAAAATATAGAAGAGCAATCAAAACTATTTGATCGTTTGTGATTAGAGGTAAATGAGTTGTTTTTAAATCAAGATATTTTTGACAAAAAACATATTTCACCTGATCTTTTGGATTCGGTAAATCGAATATGAGCTTCATGATGAGCAGATTTGATAGGTAGCGATAAATTACCTCGGTTGTTTTTTGAAGCTACGCACTATGCGTTATTGAATTCAGCTTCATTGTGTCATAGTATTATTCATTTTTTGAATGAATCCTATCCAGAAAGATTTATTGTGAGCGAACAAACAAAAGTAGAAAAAATAAGTAAAAATGATCAGACATATGTTGCATCAACAAATAACTCTATTACTATATGAAGCAATGAATGTCTATTTTGCACTAATGGGTATGGATTACCGCTACTTATTGACATCAATTATACACAGATACAATTATCACCGATTACCTGAATGATGGCTTGATATTGCTTGGAAAATGCGAAATTACCTCTTACCATTTCATATGTCGATGAATCTGCAACATCTTTAGCTGATTCATATTATTATCAGTCAGTGAGAATGCATACCAACACTGCTTTTCAAGAACACAGCTTAGTAGCTGTATGAGGACCAAATAGTATATGTACTACTTCACAAGAAGAGGAATGATATATACAATCACTGTCTGGATATATTACTAAATATTATGAGAAAAAAGTAGATCCAATGTATGTCCGAAATGGAACAATGTGATACACAGAGACATGAATGCGTAAAATTTGATCGGACCCAAAAAATCCTACTTTACGATATAATATTTGATGTAATGGAGTGGGTATCTTATGATCAATCTATGGAGCACGAAAAAATGTACAACAAATGAGTGGAAAACATTTTGAACCAACAGTATTTGATATATAAATCAATTTTATTTGAGTACTGATTATGAAACTTTTCTTAGCATCGTCATTATGTGAGATGAAAACACAACTTCTTGCTTACACATGAGCATTGGAATGAAAGAAAATTGCATGTTGTTTGAATCCAGTAGATAAAAGAATTGAAAAAGAATGAGCAATACCTCAATGGGTACTAGAGGATATTACTATGCTTGAAAATCTATGAGTTGAATTAATTCCACTTGATCTTAGAAAATGAGACAGTCATATAAAACAAATAGTAGAGTCTGTAGATTGAGTCTTTGTTTGTTGATGAGAGACTCAGTATTTACTCCAAACAGCAAGAGAAAATGACTTTCCTAAACTCCTCAATGAATTTTTACATGATCCCAATCATTTTTATTGTAGTACAAGTGCGTGAAGTTGTCGAATATGATCGCATATTAGAGAGTATGATGAGAAGGAAGAGGTTATTGATGTTGTGCCTTGAGAAAATCGACTTCCTTGTATGATAATTCCTCATCGAAGTCGTGATACCCCATGATCAAGAAATAGATATCTGTGAACAGCAATAGAAAAAGTATATAATGCAGGATGTGCGACACTTTGTATTACCGATAATCAAGCAATCATATTTGATTGAAACACATTTACCATAATTCATAATGTTTAATTTTTACGCTATTATATGAAACCATATTTATTTTGATCTTTTTTTGTTTTAAATTTGAAAATATGTTTAATATGTTAGGAATTGTTGCATTACTGTTGCTGAATGTAGAATAAAATATTTATTGTTATACAATTTTATGAATAAATCATTTATAATTGATGCTATGAAATATCGTAGAGCGGTAAAAAATTTTGATCCTTCAAAGAAAATTTTTCAACAAGATTTAGATATTATACTAGAGTCTGCAAGACTTTCTCCATCTTCATTTGGTTTACAACCTTGGAAAATTAACGTTATTGACGATCAGAATCTGAAAGAAAAAATATTTCCAATAGCATTTAATCAATCACAAATAACTAGCTGTTCTCATTTGTTTGTAATTTGTGGGTTAAATGATATTGATGAAATGTACATCAATAATTTTGTAGATAGATCAAAAAATAGT
>CAZIUS010000024.1:0-3154 GCA_964542385.1 uncultured Candidatus Peribacteria bacterium | reverse complement strand
ATATCCACAGTATGAAAGAAAATTGAACGTTAAAATCATATATTGATAATCAAGCACATATTATGTTAGGAAATATTATAACGACAAGTGCTTTGTTATGAATTGATTCAGCACCAATGGGATGATTTAATAAAGAAGAATTGGATACACTATTATGATTGACTGAACAATGAGTACATAGTGTCATATTATGTGCATTAGGCCGGAGATCAGAGGAAGATAAACGATCAAAAACAAAAAAATTTAGATTTGAAATGGATGAAATTATATTATAAACTTTTAACTTTTCACTTTAATGACTGACCTCCGCGACGCGCTCGATTCTACCGATGCAATAAACTATACCCACCAGATTACTGGATTGAATGAACAAACCGTTCGTACCATTTCTGCGCAACTTGATGAACCAGAATGGATGCTCGAGCATAGACTGGCGTCGTTGAAGAAGTTCTTTGCATTAGACTTTCCCAAACGATGACCCTCACTTGCAGATTTAGATCTGAATGAGATTGTCTATTACGCGCAGCCGGAAAACTCTGGTATACAAGAAGACCGAGACAAAGTAGATCCAGCGATCAAAGACAAATTTGCTCGTCTCGGTATTCCTGAAGCAGAGCAACGTTATCTTGCAGGAGCAGGAGGACAGATGGATTCTGAAGTCGTCTATCACAATATCAAAGCAAAACGAGCAGAAAAAGGAGTAATCTTTGAAGATATGTCAGAAGCGATCAAAACGCATACAGAGTTGGTCAAAAAATATTTCATGAAACTGATTCCGATGCATGATCATAAATTTATGGCATTACACGGAGCAGTACGATCGTGAGGCACGTTTATTTACGTGCCAAAATGAGTGATCGTCGACGAACCACTTCAGGCATATTTTCGTATGAATTCGTTGTCTGGAGGTCAGTTTGAACATACGTTAATTATCGTGGATGATGACGCACAGTGTGATTATATCGAAGGATGTAGCGCACCAAAGATGAACAAAAAAGCACTCCATGCGTGAGGAGTAGAGGTATATGTCGGAAATCGCGCAAAGATGCGTTATAGCTCGGTAGAAAATCGATCGACAAACACCTATAATTTAAATACAAAAAGAGCAACGGTCGCGGAAGATGGCTTTATGGAATGGGTAAATGGTAACTTAGGTAGTTGTACGACGATGTTGTATCCGTGTTCGATATTACGTGGCGATCGTTCAAGGACAGATATGCTCGGAATTGCCGTTGCTGGTGCAGATCAAAATCAAGATACCTGATCGAAAGTAATTCATATCGGTAAAGACACAAGTTCTACAATTATCAGTAAATCTATTTCAAAAGATGGCTGAATCGCTACTTATCGTGGTATCGTCGATATCAAGCCATCAGCGACCGGAGCAACTAATGCTACTGAATGTGATGCATTACTGATGGACGACCGTTCAATTAGTACGACTATTCCTCATATTCATGTAGGAAATGGTTCTGCAATCGTTGCTCACGAGGCAAGTGCCGGTAAAGTTGATGAAACGATGTTGTTTTACCTTCAAGCGCGTGGACTGGAAGAAGTGCAAGCGATGACCATGATCGTGAATGGATTTATCTCGCCAGTTGTAAAAAAATTGCCCTTGGAATATGCGTGAGAATTAAATCGTTTAATTGAGATGGAGATGGAAGGATCGGTGTGATAATTTTACTTTAATTGTATGAACGTATGTATTTGTTTTATTGAAGTATATTAGTGTGAGCTTTATTTATTCATCTCCTCATCTGATTATATAAAAAATCATTAAAAAGAAAAATATTATGAAAATTTTCTCGTGAAGCAACTTCAGAAACGAGTGATCAATATGTAGAATATTATCAAAAAGCGCAAAAAATCGATTTTTTGCGTGTTTTAGGGTGGTTTGCTGTTCTCAGTGTGGTATTATATGTAGCAAATACGTGATTTTTAACGTGATTAGCGATCTGAGTATGAGCAATAATTGTTACGTTTGGGTCGTTTTTTGTTTCTATGATCTATTATTTTTATCTTACTACAGAGTTTAGAGTGGGGCAAACGGTAAGAATCGGTGAAAAACGACAAGGTGAAATTATAAGTATCAAGCCATTATACCTCTGATTGTCAGGGAAAAATGAAAATTGAGAACATACCGGAGAGTTTTATTTAGTACCAAACAAAGTCGTTCGAGAGAATACCATTACCAAGATTGATTTGAGAAAAACAGCAATAAAAAAAGTATTGGTTGATATTCCTTTTGAGAGTGAAAAACGATGAATTACGTATGACGAGATGCTTGCCTCACTAAAAGAATTTTTAAAATCATGCTTAACGCTCAATACACCAACGACAGTAGGGTATTATAAATCCTATATTGGATGGAGATATAAACTTGATATTGAGTATAAAGAATACTGAACAATAATGCTTCATTTATGATTTCTTGATACATTGGCAAACCACAGAAAAACCAAACAAAAAATCATCGCATTTGTAGAATCAATGAAAAAATCACAAGAGCAACGTGATTGAAATTGTCATGAATAAGTTATTTTCTTGAAAACTTGCAATTTGGTAGACAGTAAGTATAATTTACCAATGAAAAGATTTTGAAGAGCAATTATAGCACTATTTTTTCTCCTCTTGACTCAGGTAGGTACATTTTTTTTCGTCTCTGCACAATCTGTAATGAGTGATGAAGAACGAATGAAACAGCGTTTGATTTTTATACATTCTCGTTATACAGGGCGTGGTGATCATGATCAATTTTTGCACAAATTGAATCAAGCAAAAATAAAAACGACAACGCCAGCTGTAAAAGAAACTTTAGAACAAATTATTGTTCGACGAGAAGAACTCAGACCCACAAATGTTTGAAATGCTGTCTCTTCGATTCCATCATCACAAGTATCATCTCAAAAATCAGTATCACAAAAAGAAAATACTCAATCAAAATCACCAGAATCCTTGTATCAACTTGCAAATGGAACAATAAATATTTCAAAACTCCAAACTACCTGGTTGTGACGAGTAAATGAACTCAGAGAACAACGTGGTCGTAGTGCATATACTCTTGAGCCTTTGCTTGATAAAACCGCTGCAGATCGATCCGAAACGATGAAGAAAAAATGAGTTGCAGATCATAGAAGATTTGCAAAAAGTGCTT
>CAZIUS010000023.1:10652-13225 GCA_964542385.1 uncultured Candidatus Peribacteria bacterium | reverse complement strand
AGGATTAATCTGTCCTGCTTTGCTTCGCGCGGAGTTCGATGATGAGCGTCAAAATATTTATTCTAAATATAAATTTTAAAAGTATCAAAATCGCACTTGTTTTCTGTGCATAAACGGTTACTATAAACCAACTTATTTTTTAAATTTTATGTTTTTTTATGATTATCAAAAAAGAATTTACGGAAGTTGTGTACGAGACTTCACGACAAGGAAAGCAATTGATTTTGAAAACAGGAAAACTGGCACCTCATTGTGATGGGGCAGTAGAAATTACCCTGTGAGGAACACAATTATTGGTCACAGCAGTGATGCAACGTGATGCAGATCCAGACAAAGATTTCATGCCACTTGGTGTAGAATATAGAGAAAGTTGGTATGCAGCAGGAAAAATCGGTGGTGGAAGATTTATGAAAAGAGAATGAAGACCATCTGATGAAGCAATTTTGTATGCAAGACTCGTAGATAGAGCACTAAGACCGATGTTTCCAAAATGAATGGTAAATGATGTTGTAGTAACTATTTCTCCGTTAGCCATTGATAGACAAACATCGCCAGGTGAAGTATCGATTATTTGAGCTTCTGTTGCAGTAATGTTGGCATGAATTCCATTTACAGGACCTGTGAGTGGTGTAAGAATTGCTGAAGAAAATTGACAATTAGTTATAGGAGCAACAGAACAACAAGCAATGTTGGGGATTATGGATTTACATGTAGCATGAACTGCTCGCGATATTAATATGCTTGAAGCAGGATGAAAAGAGGCGTCTATGGAAATGATTCATGATGCTTTACCAATTGCACAAGATGCATTAGGTGAATTAGCAGCAATACAAGAGGCATTTTTAGCAAAAGTTGGTCATTTGCCACAATTGGAAATTACTAAAAATCTTCCTTCTGAACCATTGATTGCAGCAGTAAAAGCACAAATTCCTGAATCATTATATGCGAAACTTAGCGTTGCAGACAAAAGAGAGTTTGATATGTTTTATGCACAAATGGAAAAAGAGTTGATGAGTTACTTTGCGAGCTCTGTAGATCCAGAAGAATTGCCTTGGACCAAAAATCAAATCAAAATGGCATGGTTTCAAGTCTTGAAATACTGGATTAGAGATCGTGTAATGCACGAAGGAAAAAGAATTGATGGCAGAACTGTAGAGCAAATCAGATCGATTTATTGTGAACTTGATACAGTTCCAAGAGCTCATGGAACAGGTCTTTTTCGAAGAGGTGATACGCAAGTATTGTCGTTTCTTACCTTAGGATCTCCAGGTGATGCTCAATTGAAAGATGGTATGGAACATGATGGTGAAGAATCAAGATTTATGCATCATTACAAAATGCCACCGTTTTCAAACAATGAGGCAATGATGATAAGAGGAACAAATAGACGTGAAACAGGTCATGGAAGATTAGCTGAAAAAGCAATCGAAGCAGTCTTGCCTCCAGCAGAAACGTTTCCTTACACTATTAGACTCGTGAGTGAGGTTTTGGGTTCTGGATGATCTACTTCTATGGCTTCAGTTTGTGGCTCTACATTAGCGCTTATGGCTTGATGAGTACCGATTTCAGCTCCAGTAAGTGGTATTGCTATGGGTATGATTTCAACTGATGATGACCAAGTAATTTTAACAGATATTATGGGAACCGAAGATTTTATTGGTGATATGGATTTCAAGCTAGCATGAACTACCAAAGGAATGACTGCTATTCAAATGGATATAAAATTGAAATGAATTTCAGTAAGTAAACTTCAAGAAATTCTTGTAAGATCACAAACGTGAAGAGAGATTATTCTCCAATATATGCTCCAAACAATTGATAAGCCAAGAGAATCGTTGAGTCAATATGCACCGTTATTATTGCAGTTTGCGGTAAAACCAGAACAAGTAAGAGAAGTAATTGGTCCTGGAGGATCAGTTATTCAAGAAATTGTGAGACAAACTGGCGTGAAGATTGATCTTGAAGATGACTGAACGGGTGTTATTACCGCTGTGGATCAAGCTGCATGACAACGTGCTTTACAAATGATTAGAGATGTTACTTGGTCTCCAAGTACTGGAGATTTAGTTACGGGAAAGATTACTAGAGTAGAGCAATATGGTGTTTTCGTAGATCTTTGAAAGAAAAAAACAGGTATGTGTCATGTTTCAAAACTTGGCGAATGAAGACTTGAACATCCAAGTAGTTTGTTTAGCGTTTGACAAGAAATAACAGTTAAAATTAGTGGTTTTGAGTGAGATAAAATACAATTGGAGAGAGTTAAATAGGAGGGAGGAAATAGAGAGGAA
Source organism: uncultured Candidatus Peribacteria bacterium (assembly GCA_964542385.1). Taxonomy (GTDB): domain Bacteria; phylum Patescibacteriota; class Gracilibacteria; order Absconditabacterales; family Absconditicoccaceae; genus CAYLWY01. The sequence goes on along the minus strand of CAZIUS010000023.1, from coordinate 10,937 downwards.
ATAGAGAAGAAGTAGAGAAGAAATGGAGAAGAAATGGAGAGGAAGTAGAGGGGAAGTAGAAAAAAATTTATCATTTCCCTCGATTTCCTTCGATTTCCCTCAATTTCCCTCGATTTCCTTCATTTCCTTTGATTTCCTTCGATTTCTTTCATTTTGTCTTCCTTTTATGCGTTTCCTCTTTGAGCTCAGTAAGTTTCTTTTTATTACGGTGTTATTGTGCATCGCAATTTTACAATATCAAGGTGGTGCATTATTTGACGAACAATGGGTTGTTTATTTAACACG
>CAZIUS010000023.1:0-10642 GCA_964542385.1 uncultured Candidatus Peribacteria bacterium | reverse complement strand
GGTTGCTGATATTGTTTTTTGGAGAATCTTATGAACCAGATGAACGTTTGTTAACGAAAGGTTTTTTTGCATGACTCGTCGTTGGTATTTGTTTCGCATTTTTGTATCTTGCTCGATTGTCATGAACTATTGCGTAGGAATTTGCTTTTTTGTATTAAGTTTTTTCTTGGTTGGTTGCTGAAGTGATGCTACTGACTGAGGAAATAATGAAGAGAAAAAAGTCACTGCAGATTGATTTCATTTTACGATTCCTGCCTGATATGAGTCAGTAATTCCTGCATTAATTGAAAATAAACAACTCGTCAATAAAATATTGTTGTCATACAAACTACCTTCTGATGAAAAATGAATATTTGAACAAAATGTTATTTTTACGCGTTCTAGTTTACCACCAGATATTAACTTTGAACAATTTTGGACACTAAATGCACAGAAAATGAGTTCAGAACTTGCGTGATACACACCATGAAAAAAACTAGTTCGTCTGATTCCTTGTGAGGATCGTGAAATTCAATGATTATACGTTACTTTCTCTTTGAGTGATCCTCGACAAACACCACCGCAAAAAGTTTGGTTAGCGCAATTACAGTTTGTAGATCGTTATCGTGGCTATATATTATCTGCAGCATATCGTACAGAATCTGAACAAGACTGATTTGAGGATTTACTTGATTCGTTTTGATGCGAAGTATGGGGTACGTGAACATGAACATCTCTTGAAACTACTTAGAAAACAACTACTAACGTATAGATACTTTTTAGTATATACTTTCATATGGCTACTACACAAACATCTATTATCGATATAGAACCTGCAAATCCCAGTCGACGACAGGTGTTTATGAAAACATTATTATGATTGATGGTGTGAATTTTCATCGCATTTATAGTTTTTATTACGTTGATATTGGTTTGATGAGTCTTGGAAACTGCATTAGCAAGTAGACTTACCGGTGCTGCATGAACAAATCCATTACTACCATTGATTCTTTTGGTTATTGCATTTTTATGAACATTTATAGGATCTATTATCTTGGCTTGAATATATAATTTGATATTCACTGAAAAATACTATGATATGAACAAAATGTTTTCACTCACGTTGTTTGCAAACATCATTATTTTTCTCTTTTTCATCGGTTTGTATTTGTTGTTTGCTTGAAATGTAGAAGCTCTCTTTTTTGTCTTAGCTTTTCATATTATTTTCACTGTTTTTTGTTCAATATCTTTGATAGAATTTTCCACAAACCCAAATTATTCAGCTGTACATATGTTGTGAACTGCAATTTGATTGGTTTGCGCTATAGTTGTTTTTGCAATTTGATACAAAATTATTGATTTGAATGAATGATGAAGTGCTATAAAAATATTTTTGTCGTTACCACCAGTCCTTGCGTATTGTCTTATTCCTTTTTGGCATGGATTGCGAGAAAAAATCTATTTCAAGTTTTACGAATCAGGAAATAATTTTTTCTACATCCCATCGTTGAATGAAGTAATGGTCGATGAACAAGAAGCAGATGAAGTAGAAGTAGATATGGAAGGGTAAGTAGGGACGCATATTATGCGTCCGTAATCTATACATTTTAATTTTTTAATTTAAATGCGTTTCTATAGCTTGTGAGCATTGTTGAAAGTGATATTTGGATTAGCGATGATGTGGGTGATTTACAATCATGTTCATGTCTATCAACAGCCAATTATCGGATTATCGTTGTGATTTCTTGCTGTTTTTCTGAGTGTTTGGTGAGGATCATATTTCTTTTTTCTGCTATGCTACAAACTTTTTTCAAAACGCATGGAACAACGCCAAAACTCTGAAAGCTATACGCACTCACTGTTGCTTGCTGTACGGACAATGGTACAACTTTCGTTAATGATTACTAATAATCGATCATATTATATTGCAGCAATTACGATTGCTGTTTTCCTCGTTTTACATATCAGTATCGTTCATGACGCAGCAAAATCAACTACATAATGCAATGCTGCCTCATATTGAAGCTCAATTACAAACCGTATACGACCCAGAATTCCCTGTAGTCGATATTTGGACATTGTGATTAATTTATAAGGTCGATATTATCGAAGAAACCAAACAAATAGCAATACTCATGACCTTTACGACGCCTGCCTGTCCGATGGGTGAGATGATTGAACAAATGACCGAAAATGCAATTCATGATGTCTATCCAGATCGAGCAGTACATATTACCATCACGTTCGATCCAATGCGATCGCCTGCAATGATAAAAGATGAAGATTTACAAAGAATGTTTGAGTAGAAGTATTATCAAAAATTAATCTCATTGTTTTTTTCCAAATCTTCGATTTCTTTGAATAATTTTGTAATAATTATATTCTTTGATTTAAGTGACTTTAAAGTAATAATACGTTGATTTGGATATTTTTCTTCAATAAATTGAATAATTGCTTCATATATGTAAATGAGTTTTAGTAATTGCATTGATTTATTCTGTATATTTTCAGTATATTTACCAATTAATAATTCGTCTTGTAATATGGTGATAAAATCATGTTTTGAATTTCAAATATTTTTATTTCAACGGACAACATCATTTATTGAACGTTCAATATATAAAGGACTAAATCAAATAATTCTGTCAAATATATTTCATGTCATACAACATTTTAATACTAAATTTAATTCATTTCATGAAAACGATTCTTTTTCTAATAGTGAAATAATTATTTTATCATCTAATTGATTTAATTTGTTAGGGTAGTATTCTGAAAATATATTTTTAATTTTTGCTTCAGCTTGCTGTATTGTGAATTCTCATGATTTTTGTTCTGTCGAAAAGTTGATAACTTCATTTTCTCATATTAATGCACTCGACTGTACGGTAATTTTTGCATTGTTAGGATGAAATAGATTATTTCTTAATGCATGTAATTTTACCTTATTGTTCTCTATTCATGAAAAATCTCAGAGAGCAATTTGTTCTTCGATCGTTGCAGTAAGTTCAACTTGTTCATTGATTTTATTGTCCAATGATTGCCTGGTTGGAATAATTGTTGAATCTATATAGGCAATTATTTTTTCTATTTGCTCAATTTTTGCTCTATAATTCTGTGCATTTTTATGTTCATTTCTTGCTAGAAAAAGTATTTCTGCTTTTTTATAGTTAGCTAGTAATTGATTACATGCACTGAGTGCGGCATCAACATCATCAAAAGAAATGCTCTTTTGTAAAAGTGTTGCAATCCTTTCTCACAGAAGCTGCGTTTTTCATTTTTCAGGTAATTCTATAGATCAATCTAATAACGTAACAATTGATGTAAGATTTTTATCAAAGAGTACTTGAAATTCATTTGTATTATTCATTTTGAAAGTATAGATAATAAATTAATATTTTACTATACTGAAAATATATTAATTGACAATAGTAAAATAATATATATTGTTGTCGATTTCTAACAACACAATAATTTTACCTTAATGTGAATTGATTATTTTTTTTATCGAATCATACGCAAATCATTTCCTTATAAGTGACTGAACGATTTCAGGATCAGATTTCCCTTTTCAGCGGAGACGTTCGATTTCTTTGGCTATTTTTCATGATTGTCATTCTTGCATTTCTTCTTCCATTTCATCAATGAGTTCAAGCAACAACGATTTATCAACTCATTTGTTGATCAGTTTTTGTTTGATGAGCAAGAGTGGTTTGCCTTTACGTACTACTTCAGAATTGAGATATGAACGTGCATATACAGCATCATCGAGATAGCCACTTTTTTCGAGTTGCACCATTGCTAGTTCAATTTCTTCCAGAGGAAATCATTTTTTGATGAGTTGCAAACGCATATCATGAACAGTTTTTGGATATTTGTTCAGATAATGTATAGCGTAAGTGAGGCAGGGAGACATGGGAAAAATTGAAAATGAAGAATGGAAAATTGACAATGGAATAATTAATGAATTGTCGTAGCGGCGGACACGGTCCGCCATTTTTTCACACATGTGGTGACGCAATGTGATTTTACGTCCATAAATGCAATTTGGGTATTCGAAAATTGACAATCCATATCAATGTCCGTATAATGATGAAAAGTCATTTTTTTGCAAGTTTTATTTTGCATTATTGTTATGAAAATCTTTTCTGCACTCAAACAATTGATCACCTTTCAACCTGCAATCATGCAATTTGTCTTAGAGAAAGTATATTATCGTAAAGATCATCATATGAGCTGAACGTTTTATATACAACCAAATAGTGAAATGAGTATTTCGTCGATTGAAATTAATGTTGCGCAAATATTGAATATTACAAAAGAGGAAGTCGAAACGACAAACTTAGGACAAAAAGTATTTAACCAACTAATAAATTTATGACGTTTGGAAAAACATGAACTTGCGTTTTCATTTCCACTCAAATTTCCTCGTGAAACCAAACGAGAACGCAAAACCTATAAATGAGATATGTGAGCATTAAACAAGGCTTCTGATAAAGCAAGAAAACAACTCAGTGCTTACACAGTGACTGCAACTGTTAAGTTAAAATGAAAAAAAGAACCGTTGGTCTATGAAGAGAGGATGAGAGTGGAGTAGAGTAGAGTGAGAAGAAATAGAGTGGAAATCGAAAGAATTGGAGTGGAAATTGAGAGAAATAGAATGTAAAATGAAATTATTAAAGAGATTGTAAATTACTAAGAAATTGGTAACAGGTAAGAAATGTTTTATTTAAGCCATTTTTAAAATATCGTGAACTAAACCTTTTTTGGCTTACGGTAGCGAGAATACCAATTTCTTAGCGCTAATTTTTTGCCCTAAATTTAAACGAATGGTTTTATTCTCTCTTAAAATAAACGATATCAACGTTTCAATAGATTCTTACCTGATTGCAAAAAATTAGTATCTTGTCACACCTGCAACGTACGCATCCATTGTTTCTTGTAATGCTGTGAGAAACATTTGTTCTACTTCTGGTTGATGAAATTTTTTTAATTGAGCACGAATCTCGTCTGGACTGCTTTTTGGATCGAGTTGTTCGATTTCAGGAATCTTTGCTTCGAGCGCATTAGCAAATAAACGTAATAGTGCTTGCTGCATCAGATCAGTTGCGTATTCTGTAGATTGTTTTTCATCAAAACCTTTTTGAATGAAAATGGTCGTCAGCTTTGCAAGTATTTCATCAAAGTTCATAATTGAGAGAAAAAACAAAGAATTACTACTATAAGTATAGTGATATTTTGGGAATAACGCAAATTTTGCATTGCCAAATTTGGGACACAAATTTCAAACTCTATTTAAAAGACGCGAATTGCAATCAAGGTGTTATTATTGTCTACTATATACGTCATTGATCAGTCGTTGTTTGTATATTTTTTAAGATAGGTATCAAATTCTTGTGCAATAAATTCGCCTGTCATGGTATCGAGAAAGTGAAGTTTATTGTCATTTTGTAACGCTATCATTCTGTGTTCATTATCGTATTGTTTCACAAATCAGGGAAGTTTGACTCAGTCAGCATCATAGATAATACAATCATTATTGTTGATGAAATCAATAAGAAATTTTCCTTTTATATGCATATTCATTCAATACTCTGAGAGTATTTTTCTTGAAGAAGGAATATGGATTGCAATAGATTGTGTTCATTGATTGATTTCTACTCGTGTATCATTTGCGTTATATGCCAAAGTGCACATAGGAGTATAGTCTTTTCTGGGAATATCGTAAATAACAGTTCATTGTTCACCGATGATCGTGTATCTATTTGCAGTATCTGTTTTTACCGTATATATTTTTTCTTTTGGAAATATTTTTTTATTTATAGAATCTTGAGGTTCGTTTGTTTTGTAAGTTCCATATTTTTCATTAAGAAAACTGAGTGTAGGATCCACATTTTCTTCCAATGGCGTTTCAAGATTGTCCAAAGTAAAGAGATTTACTACAGTATTATTTCACTGTTTGTGAAATTCTCTCGCCAGATTGAATCATGAAATGACGTCTACATGTCATAAAAACTGCTTTCATTCTTGCCCATCAGAAGTAACCAAAAAGTATGTTTGCGATCATTCTTTCATAGTTCATTTACTATCAGTATCAACTTTAACTCCTATAAAAACATTTCACAACTTATACATGGTATGATACTGAGAAGAAATACTTTCTCCTGATTCAGGATCATGTAATGCTGATTTTCGTGGAATATTATTTCTAATAACACCATTTTCTTTATAGGCTCACCATAATGTTCATTGTTCACAGATACGATTTTCTTGAATATACTGTTTGATAATAGGATCGTTTGTGCTTACTGTCGCGACTTGATATTCTTTGTTTAGAATAGCAAGCGTCTCATTTTTTACCTCAGCAATCATGCCTCATTCTTGCTGATCATTTTGAATGTCTTGAGTTCATGGTGCAAATATACTCATCATGCATAATAAATAAAATATATTTAAATATACTGATAGTTTTGAAAAAATACAAATTTGACGTTGCCAAATTTGGAGCACAATTTTAATGATATAAAATTTATTGCACAAATTTGAATAAATCAATTCTGTAGCATAACTCTACTATTTGATTATCAATTTATCCCCTTCAACATCCACTACAATCGTTTGTCCATCATCAATCTTTCCATCCAACATGGCCATCGCGATTTCATCGAGGAAATAACGTTGCATTGCGCGTTTCAATGGTCTTGCACCAAACGCAGGATCTCGTCATTTGCGAGCGAGGAATGATTTTGTTTCAGGAGTGAGAGTTACCGTAATATCATGTTCATCTTTCAATAATTTTTGGTAGTGTGCGATTTGGATATCGATAATCTGATCGAGCATCGCTTCGGAGATTGGATTGAAGATGACTATTTCATCGAGTCTGTTCAAAAATTCTGGACGGAAAAAACGTTGCAGATCGCTCATAAGTTCTGATTCTAGATCGTCATTGCGAGGAGCCGAAGGCGACGTGGCAAGATGTTCCATAATCTTCTGACTTCCAATATTTGACGTAAGGATGACAATTGTGTTTTCAAAATGGACCGTTCTACCTTTACTGTCCGTGAGTCTTCCATCATCGAGGAGTTGGAGGAGGAGATTGAAAACGTCTGGATGTGCTTTTTCGACTTCGTCAAATAAGAGTACGCTATAGGGTTTACGTCTGACGATTTCTGTGAGTTGTCCTCATTGTTCATAGCCGACATAGCCAGGAGGAGAGCCAATAAGTTTACTCACGGCATGTTGCTCCATGTACTCAGACATGTCAAAACGAATCAATGCTTTTTCATCGTTAAACAAAAATTCAGCGAGCGTCTTGGCAAGTTCTGTCTTTCCGACACCGGTCGGCCCGAGAAAGAGGAACGAGCCGATCGGTCTGTGTGGATCTTTGAGACCTGCTTTTGCTCTCCTGATCGCACGGGCAACAAGTTCTGTTGCTTTCTCTTGTCAGACCACACGTTTGCTCAGGTGTCATTCGAGATTGGTAAGTTTGTCTTTTTCTGATGCGATGAGTTTCGTTACAGGGATGCCAGTTCGTTTACTGATGATTTTTGCAATATCGTCTTCAGTAACGGTATCATTTATACCGATATGGTCATCTTGATTGAGGCGATTTTCTGCATCGGTAAGTTCTTTTTCCAATCTTGGTATTTGGTTATAACGAATATCAGCAGCTTTTGTATAATCTGTTTGATTTTCTGCGACATCAGCATCGTGGGTGAGTTGTTGAATTGTTTCTTTGAGTTCTTTAACACGTAAAACAAAAGCCCTATCAGATTCTCGTTGTGTGTTTTGTGCGGTAAATGATTCATTTGCATCGGCCAAGTGTTTATCGATTTCTATTATTCTCTTATCGTTTTTTTTAAGTTTTTCACTGACAAGTGCTTGTTTTTCGATTTCAAGCTGTCTGATCTCTCTGTCGAGTTTGACCATTGATTCTGGCATTGTACTGATATTCATTTTTACGCTTGCAGCAGCTTCGTCGATGAGATCGATTGCTTTGTCTGGCAGTTTTCTATCTGCGATATATTTAGTACTTAGATCGACTGCGGCAATGATTGCATCATCACTAATACGAACACCATGATGCGTTGCATAACGTTCTTTAATTCATCTCAAAATTGCAAGAGCATCGGTTCTTGTAGGTTCATCGACCATCACCGGTTGAAATCTTCTTTCAAGCGCTGGATCTTTTTCTATATACTGTCTATATTCGGACAAGGTCGTAGCGCCGATTACTTTGATACTCCCTCTCGCGAGTTCAGGTTTGATCATATTACCCATATCCATTGATCCTTCAGCTTTTCAAGCACCCACAATCATATGGAGTTCATCGATAAACAAAATGACGCGTCATTCTGCATCTCTGAGTTCATTGATCACCGCTTTCAAGCGTTCTTCAAAATCACCTCTATATTTACTTCATGCCATCAACGCGCCCATATCCAATTCGATGATACGTTTGTTTTTCAAACTATCAGGAACATCGCCTTTGACGATCAGTTGTGCCAATCATTCGATCAACGCTGTTTTCCCGACTCCAGGATCACCCACGAGCACAGGATTGTTTTTTGTTCTTCTACTCAAAATCTGAATTGCACGCCTGATTTCCGTTTCTCTTCAAATTACTGGATCGATTTTTCCTTCTTCCGCAAGCTTGGTGATATCTTTTCCGTATTTGTTCAATGCATCAAATGTGTCTTCATATTGTTCAGAAACAGCGGTTTGTTTGGTTTTTGGAGTAAGGAGATATTTGTACAAAATATCGTCACTAATGAACTGTTCAGAAAACAACTTTTTGATTTCTGGAATCTCGAGCGACGCCATGAAAATGTGTTCGCCAGTGATATACGTGTCTTCGTGATCTTTTGCTAATTGTTCAGCTCTATTCAAAACTTGTTGGAGTTCTTTACTCAAGGTAACCTCGGTTTTGTGTTCTGCACGCGGTAACTTTTCCATCAGTTTTCCCATATCAAGCCTCAATACACCAATATTGCAGTACATTTTTTTCAAAATTACGGGAAGCAGTCATCACTCCTGATTGACCAAGGTAAAGATTACATGGAGTGGACTCACGGTAGGATTACGATGTTCGAGTGCATATTTTTGCGCGTCTTGAAACGCTTCGATTGTTTTTTGGGTAAATTTTTGTGATTGCATTGTTTTCTCTTAAAAAATAAAATAGATTTTTTTTGCAAAAAAATCATTTCGGCGATTAGGAAATCATTTTTGAAAAAATATTGGTTTTCCTAATCGCTAAAAGAGCACCTAAAATGTATACGTGCTATTATACTCGAAAAAAAATAATTTTCAAGAGAAAATAAAAAAAACATACTGTAGGTAAATACAGTACGCTTTTTTAGGGGTTTAAAACAATTAACTTTTAAAAAAATTAACTTTTAAAAAAATTGTTTACAGCTTGGTTGAGTATATTTTTTACGTGTATGCTGTCGAAAGCAGTGTTAAATTTTGTTTCTTGTGCCATATTGAGATAGTCTATATATAATGAATTATTTCAATGAGTATACGTTTGTTTATCAAAATAATATGAACGAAGCATTGGATAAAAATCACGAATTTCACCAAATCATTTAATATATCAGCTTGATACTGTTTCCTGGTTTAAACACTGGTTACCTCGGTTGTGTGTCTGAATTTTTTCTACACTCTTTGTGAATGATTCTTTTATATTGTTTTTATTTGATTGTGATTGATGAATAAGAGTATTAATTTCTTTACTTCAGCATGGATAATTTCAAAATTGCAAATCCTGTGAATAATGTTTTTCCTGGTTACTCCATCAGAAAAGACGTAATTGTAATGCCGAATCTGTCGTGGAAATAACTTCATCAAGGAGTTCTTGGAATTGACTAAGTATAATATGCATTTTAGATTGATTGGTTTGTTTTACTGTTAAATAATCTTCATTTATAGCTGTTTTATATTTATCTTTTAGCTTTTTATCAATGCCTTTTTTGTTATGTATATCTATAATGAGTTGATTATAGTCTTGATTATTAAAATCTTGACATTCTAGGTTATCAATAATGCAGGTGTCAGTAGTTTCATTAGACATAATTTTGTTTACATCAATTCAGTAGCATGAAAATTGTTTCAATATTTCAATTGCGCTTGTTTCTTTTATAATATCTGAAAGTCATTGATTTGTATGACTTCTTTGAATAAATTCTTTAAGATTTACAGTGTTATAATCATTATTGTCATGAAGTTCATAACGTATTTGATCAAAAAGAGTTGTCATTGGTAGCCATTATGAGTATAAAAAAATAATTTTTTTTATAAGTAATTAATTTATAATATCAAGTCTAATGCATATATAATATAAATAGTAAATAGATTATATAATATAAAATGTTTTACGCAACATATTCCCTCTTGTACTTAATACATTTTTGAGTATGTACAAAGCAACAAAACGCTTATGTCGTTTCTTTTATCATTATTTTTCACTATGAAACAATGTTCTCCTCTGTGTAACAAAATTCTTGGTGCATTACGTTTGCTTATTTGAGTTGGAATGCTTGCTATGGGAATTATGAAACTTAATGTAACTCCAGACATGATTACCATGGTTGGTGGTGCATGACACCAAATGTGACTAACATTTTTATCAATGAGTACATGGTTTTGGATTGCAACGTTGGGT
>CAZIUS010000022.1:0-13330 GCA_964542385.1 uncultured Candidatus Peribacteria bacterium | reverse complement strand
GATTTTCTCGGCACCCGTATGGGTGTTTTGCCTACTTTTTTCCCTTTTCAAGGATGAATCATCAAGGAAAAAAAGTATGGAAGAAATTAATATAAATACATTGAAAAAAATCCTGTATCGCTTGATTTTTTTTACAAATTCAGTAAAAAGCACCTACGAGAGATTAGTGCTATAATTATGTACTCAACTATAAAAAAACAAAATCATTTCCCTCGGCTTCTTATCCATTTCCTTCTATTTCTTTCGTTTACAACGTTTCTCCATTTACAACGCTTACAACATTTACAACCCCTTTATATCATCCCATTTCATCCATGACAACAACCCATTCATTCGACGCTGATGTGAGTCAGCTTATTCATCTCGTGACTCATTCGATCTACTCTACCAAAGAAGTTTTTCTGAGAGAACTCCTTGCAAACGCAAATGATGCGATTCAAAAAGCAAAACTGCTTGCTGCACAAGATCCTGCATACCTCGGCGATGAAACAGATCTTACGATTAGTATTGCAGTCGACACAGATAAAAAAATAATAACAATAACCGATACTGGTGTCGGAATGACTGAAGAAGAAGTGATTAGTAATCTCGGAACGATTGCAAAATCAGGAACAAAAGCCTTCCTAGAACAAATGAAACAAGCAAAAGAAGATAACGCGCTCGTCGGTCAGTTTGGTATTGGATTTTATAGTTCATTTATGGTCGCACATACCGTTACGGTAGAGACAAAATCAGCTTGAGATACGCCAGCAGTACTCCGATCTTCTGATGGAAAATGAAGTTATGAACTCACAAAAAGCACCAAGACGACAAGAGGAACCACGATCACACTCCATTTGGCAGAAGATGCACAAGAATTTGCAGATGATCGACGCATCAGATGACTTATTACCAAACATGCGAATTATCTTCCCGTCGCGATTATGATGGCAAAACTTGACGATGGAAAGCCAACTTCAGAACAAGAACAGGTCAATAAAATGCAATCACTTCGATCAAGACCAAAATCAGATGTGAAACCAGCAGAACATAATGAATTTTTCCAATCACTGCATTTCGGTGCCAAAGAACCATTTGATACGATTCATTTACATATCGAATGAGGAGTTACCTTCAAAGCAGTCCTCTATCTCCCGACTGAAAAATCACCATTTGAACAAATGATGCCAGATCAAGACTACGGGCCAGCCCTCTACGTGCAAAATGTAATGATCATGGATCACTGTAAAGAACTCCTTCCGCAATGGCTCAGATTTGTGAAATGAGTTGTTGAAACGCCAGATATTCCTCTCAACGTGTCTAGAGAACTCCTTCAATCACAAGATGTTCTTCGTAAAATCAGAACAACACTCACCAACGAAGTTATCAAATCTCTAGCGCGACAAGCAGACCAAGACGATCAAACGACCTATCTGAATTTCTTAAAAAATTACGGATCATTTTTGAAAGAAGGTGTTTATTATGATCACGAAAACAAAGAAAAGATTGCAGCGTTACTCCGCTTCGACACGCTTCTATGAGACAAAAAGATCGGACTTGACAGCTACGTAGCAACAGGCAATGCTGACAAAAAAGAAATCTACTACCTCACCGGACAATCACTTGCAGAACTCAGATCGAGTCCATATACAGAATCATTCAAAGCGACCAAAACCGATCTCCTCCTCATGGACGAACCGCTTGATGAATGGGTTGTTCAATCACTTCCAGAATTCAAAGAACGAAAACTCATCAGTGCTGCATGAGCAAATCTCGATATTCCAGAAACCAAAGAAACCAAAGCGAAGAAAAAAGAAACAGAGAAAAAATCTGGTCAACAAAAAGATTTCCTCGCGTTTGTGCGAAGTACCATCGGGACAGAAAAACTAGAAAAAGTTGATTTTACCGCAAAACTAACCGACAGCGTTGCAGTCCTCACCACACCTGAGTGACAGCCTTCAGCACAAATGGAAAAATACCTCCAAGCGATGGGACAAGATATGCCCGCTTCCAAAAAAATATTTGAGCTCAATACAGACCATCCGCTCACCAACAAAATGATTGACCTCTACTCTACTGACAAAAATGGCGATACATTAAAAAACCTCATCATCTACAGCTACGAGCAAGCAGTGTTACAGCAAGGTGGTACAGTTGAAAATATGAATGCTTTTATCAAAAGAGTTAATGAGTTGGTGGGATAGTGACTGTGTGTAAAAAATATATTTCTTAAAATACAAAAAAGCCCCGAGCAATATGCTCGAGGCTTTACCAGTAATGACTGAGTTTTGTTGTTATGAAGTTAATTATTATTATCAAGAATTTTTTGTTTCTGTTCAGGGGAAAGATTTTCCCATTTCTGATCAGCCACTTTTTCTTGATTTTTTGTCAGTTGAGTATCCAGAATTTTTTGATCCTGCACTTCTTTGAGTAGTTGAGGAGCGTTTTTTGTAAAACCTATAGCAAGGTTATCAAAAACACTCACTTCTATCTCAAAGTTTTCAGAATCAATAAATGATACTTCTACTGAATCTCCTGGAATTGATAACGCAAACTCAGAACTATTAGAACTTGTTCCAAGTAATTGCTTATTCAAGCCATCAACCAAAAAGAAGTAGGTAGTCATACCATTATTTACCTCAGCATTGATTCGAGAAATTTTAGTACGTAACAATACCTCTTTCAGATCACTCGTTTGGCCTACGACAGCATTGCCCTTGCTGTTCATTTTCGTTGTATACATACGAATTGCAGATAACCTATCTGCTCCATATCCTACAACATTATGATCATGAACGTTTACAAGAGCAATAAGTTTCATTAGTCCAGACTTGTCTTTCAAAAGAAATTCGTAAGTAGGATGACCTCCTATATTGTAAGTAATTCCTTCACTACCCACGTAATTCATTTGTTGAACAATTCCTTCAGCTGATGCTCTTGCAGCAATTTCAGTTGCTCCTGCTTGATGAATCCATACACTACTTTTCGTACGACAGTTCACCATCATAAAACCAACAGTGGACTGATCAGCTCCTTTTGACTGCATACCAACATAATAGTATATTTGTCCATCAGACCCTAGTACAAGTGATGTTTCATCAGCAGGATGAAGTTTATCTTTCCCTGACCAATTCAAGTATCCTTGAACGAAATCACCCCAATCATAAATTTGACTTTTAACAAATTTTTCAGGATGGATCCTATCAGTCCATGATGGAGCATTATTAACATCATATGGTTCAATAAAACCAGTTTCAGGGTTAACTACCACAATGCCTGTTGCTTCATCACCTCCAAAACCAATTTTAGAATCATATCTAGTCACTGTCCAATACGGATTCCACTGATCATCTACCTCGAAAGTATAGTCTGTCAATCCCTGACTCATATATCCTGACATATAAATATGTCTTTCTAAGTCCTGAGAAAAATAAGCATTTGGTTGATACTTAATTTTAACTGGTTTCCCATTAATTTCTTTTACCAATCGATAGTCTCTTTCATTGGTAGAACTAACGACAACATATCCAGGAGTACCATCGTTATTGAGCCATTTCCAAAAACCAGAATGTACCAACGGTGCAATCCAATACAGTTGTCCATTGACAACCTGCATGTAGAAATCACCCAATTCACATCTACTTCCTAATCCAGGATCTTCTCCCAGCACTTTTGATCCTACTCTGTGAGCAATCTCAGAATCTACAGTGATCATTTGCTCCGGTGAAACCGGAGAAATGTTTGCTGTAAATTCTTTTTTTTCTACATTACCAATAAGATTTCTATATTCATTAGAATGAAACAATCCCCATGAATAAACAGAACCTAAGATCATTACAATAAAACTTAAACCAGCTATTCCAAGTGTTAAAGAGTTATATGACACTTCTGTTTTTATGTCTCCAAAATTGTCTTTACTGAATTTAAAAGCAAATGATAATACCAGAAAATATATGGCAAAATAGAAATAGATTCCTGTCCCGTATGACAAAGAAAGTACTGGCATAAAAGCGGCATATCCTAAGAATACCCATAAAATAGTCCAAAAAAATGCTAAAAGTTTCATGTATAAAATATTAATTGTTTAGAAAAAATTATTTATATTTTAACGACTTAACATGTCGATCTCTCTGAGTGACAGACGTGGGAGCAATGCTCGACCATTGAGAGATAATGTCTGTGAATAATCTCTATCTCTAAAGATTATCCAGAATTGTAAAAGAACTTCATAACAAGTAATTTATAAATATTATATGTAATATGTCAATAGTATTTTCAACTTTTTTTTATCGCAAACTTCTTTATACTCACTCCATGCTCAATCTAACATCATCTACAGTACTGCTCTATCCAACCGATACCATTTATGGAATCGGAGGATTGATCACGCCTGAAGTAATTAGGAAAATCAAAGAAATAAAACAGCGTCCTGATGATAAATGGTATTCAATCATTGCACCAAGTATAGAATGGATACCTCGTTATTTTGCTGTACCTGATCCATTTACAAACGAACGAACCAAACGAGTAATGAAGTTTCCTTGAAGATGAATTACGCTTTTCCTCCCTCTTCGTGAAGATAGACCCCAAGATATCGATTTATCAATCATTAAAAACGATAATACCGTCGGCGTTCGCTTACTACGTCATTCTTTTCAAGAAGAAGTATATAAAATCGGAAAGCCGATCATCACGACTTCAGCAAATCTTTCGTGACATCCCGTTATCACTCATCCAGATCAACTCACAGCTGAACAAAAAAATCTCATCGATATCATTCTGGACGAAGGAGAAATTCACGCTGATCCGTCCGTAATCATTGATTGGCAAACAGGAGCGATGATTAGGAAATAATGTCTTCGCGTACTATCAAAGTCATCGTCATCCTGAGCTTGCGAAGGATCCAGTTTTAGTATAGAAAATTCAAAATGAATTTACTCTATCTAAAGATTCTTCGGCTATCGTCTCATGATGACGTTTTACCCTACAAACTTCCACAACATGGCGGGTCTATGTGAAACGTTTTTTTCTTTTTTGCCAGTAGGGACGACTAGATGACGCGCAGTTACCCATTTACGAAAATTGCTCAAATCATTGTGTGTTCACAAAATAATATCATAGACAGTTTTCAGCTCAGTAAGGGTAAATGTTTTCGGCAAAAAGTGCTGCGCAATCGTCGTAGTTGCCAACTGCTCTCTGAGCAGTGCATACGCACGTTTGATAATCTGGGCATGATCAAATGCCAAAACCGGAAGCTCTTTCAATGAATGATACGACACAGAACCATAATGCGTCCACTGTTTAATATCATGAAACTGTCCAACTGACATATACGCAAGACAAATCACTCTCCTCCTGATATCTCTTCATGGATCAGAAAACGACCCTACCTCCTGCAACGGTATATTTTTTAGTCATATTTTATGAAATATTTTCTCACGCAAGGTATCCTGCGCTGAAGCATCGTTAAACACATAGCCACTCGGCAACATCCATAATCACTCATACGGTTCATACCCTCTTTGCAACAAAATTATACACAACGTCCCTTGCACTATTGAAAAAATAACAACAGATGTCGTCACGTAAATGTGTTGTTGACGAATATATTCCTCTCTCTCTTCTCTATTTAACATCGCAAAAAACAAACTTAAAGTACTTAGTACTTAAAGATTTTTGTTTCTATTACAAGCGTTATATTACTCTTTTGGTAAATATTTTTTCATCACTTGTAATATGTGACAAAATAAATATTAATCACTTGTTATAATTACTTAAGTATATTTTTATATATTATATATTATGAACATAGTAGCTTATCCAGGATCATTTGATATTTTTCATCATTGACATGAAGATATTGTTAAACGTGCTAGAGAGTATGGTAAAGTAGTCGTTGCAGTAGGAAATAATCCAGATAAAAAAACACTGTTTACACTTGAGCAAAGAGTAAAACATATACAATCAATCACAAAGAATTTGCAGAATGTAATCGTTACTTCATTTGATTGACTATTAGTCGATTTTTGTATTCAAAATAATATCAAAACAATTGTTAAATGAATCAGAGACGATAAAGATCGTTCTTTTGAAAAAACACAAGAATTTTATAATACCCATATTGAACCGTCAATTATAACAGAATATATTGAATGTAAGCCAGAATATTTTCATCTTTCTTCAAGTTCACTTAAAGAGATGATTAAATCAGAATGATTACTTACTCATACTTCAAGTAATACCCTCATTCATCCTCTCGTCAAAGCAGATGTAGAGAAAGCTTTGATGAATCAGTACTTTGTAGGAATCACATGAGTACCTGGAACTGGCAAAAGCTTTATTTCCAAAAAATTTGTAGAATATGCATCAAAACAAAATATCCCTCTCCATTATATAGAAATGGACAGCATTGCTAAAATAATTCACGATGAGAATTCACCGTACGGACATATTAGAGATGAAATAGCAGAAACTTTTCAAGAAGCACAACGCACTGAACAATGATGAATTGTTTCTAAATCACTTAGACCATTATTCTGAACACCAAAAATGGATCAACTCTGAGCAATTATGCGCGAAGCGATTTATGTTGAACTCAGAAAAGCAGTAAAGGGCAAACAGTGAATAATTCTTCTTGAAAATGCAATATTCGCAGAAAAATCGCTCAATCACCTTGTCAATAATGAGGTTATCGTTGCCACTATAGATAAAAAGACACAACTCGAAAGACTCCATACAAGACCATGACTTAGTGATGAACTGATTAAAAAACTACTAAGATCTCAATACTCTACCACAAAGAAAATCAAAACACTTCGTGATGAAGTGCAAAGCAATAATTACGGACATATACGAACAATAAGAAACCCAGATCTTTCAAACACACGAGAAGACAAAAAAATATATCCAGACGATCATATTAGAAAACTATTTACCAAAGTTGTTAAACAAATTTGATATACCCAATAGTTTTATCCCTTTCATTGCTATGAATTTCCCTCAACTCAATACACAATTTAAAGAAATTGCTGCACCATATTATAGCGACCTTCTGTATCACAACCTCAAACATGCTCAAGAGGTACAAAAAAACGCACATCGTATTGCTCAACTTCTTAATATGACAGAGTTTGAACAAATTGCAGTTTGTCGGGCCGCTTGGATGCACGATGCTGGTTACCATCTTCCTTTGGATAAAAGTCTGTATGCTACCAAAGAAGATCTGAGTATTGCGTTAATGAAACAAGAATCTGAACTTCTTTTCACAAAACAATACCAATGGATCAAAGAGCAAATCATCGAGCGATCTACACAAGCAATCAATGGAACAAAAATCGAACGATCAGACTTTTCTTCTCCATTTGCAAAAATACTCAGAGCTGCTGACATTGTGCATCTTTGAACAACCAATCAAGAAGAGTTTCTTATAAGCTCAGCAAAGATATATCATGAGTTTTCTTGACTGAATCAAGAACTAATAAAAACACAGCTTTGATGATTACCGCTAAATGTAGCTTTATTTCAAAAAGAACAAGCAAGAATCCTCTTGAATCTTGGAGAAAAAACAAAGGCATGAGTTCCTGAAACACCATACTTCTTTCCCTGATTTTATGATCAGTATGAGAAAAATGCACTCCTCCTTCGTGATCACAATAATTTCCAACATTACATCGACCTTGTAGCAGCATAATTTTTATTTTATTTTACTAATACAATGAATCATTATATCTTTGAAAAACCGAATGATACGAGAAGAAAAGAATTAAAAACAGAGATTCATACAAATCTGCAAACTATTGTAAATGATAAATCTCAAACAGAAATGATTGATGTATTATGATGAGATGGAACAGTAATTGATGCAATTCATACACTTTACCACTTTGAAAAACCATTTTTTGGTGTAAACTGTTGAACATTTGGTTTTCTTGCTAATGACATTCATTCCTCAAAAGACATACCTACTTCATTTGAGAATCTTGAAATCATTACAGAGCCATTACTTGAAGCGACAGTCTATTGTACAAATGGTGAAATACATACTAATCAATATGCGGTGAATGAATTTGCACTCTGTTCTATGACACCATGAACTGAACCGTTTAATACATTTTATTTAAAACATTGAGACGTTACATTTAAGCCTATTGTTTGAGATAAGTTATTCATAGCATGAAGTATTTGATCTACATGAACATGGTTACAATATAATGACGGAGTTCCACTCATTGAACATTGAATCAAGACACTTTGAGTACAATGAATTTGAACAAAACCATTTAAATATCATAATTTTGAAGATTTCAATGAAGAACTAATTATAGAATTTCAGTCAAGACTTCCTTGAATGATAGAAATTGATTGTTCTTACAAGAAAATTTATAATATTCAAAAAGTAGTTATCAAATATTCAGAACAACTCTACAGTCTCTGTTTTCTCAAAAAAGACTGACATGATGTTTTTGCAACAAAAAGAAGAAAGTTGTTTCAGAAAAAAACTAATGGACAATCTTCTTTACTTCCTTCAAGAACCAATGAATAACACACCAAAAAAAATTATCCGATGGGATATGGATGGAACCACCTTTGATTTTCCTGAAAAATTAGCTGAACGTTTGGCAAAAGAAAAATCACTTCCAGAAGATGTTCGTAGAACATTAGCAGATGTAAGCAATCGAACTACTGATAATATTCGAGAATTATTTCCTGATACTGCATTACAAAACCATATTGAAAAAACAGTGAAGGATATTTATCAAACAGAAGATTTTTTCTTATCTCTGGAGCCACATCCATGAATTGTAAAGACAATCCTTGATTTAGAAAAAATATATCATAATGGATTCTTAAGTAAACCATCTCATGCACACTCAGGCTCACATACCGGAAAAGCAAAAACAATTGCTCATTATTTTGGCAAACATTTTGAAAAAAATAGATTAGTGCTTACAGGGAACAAAACGCTCGTTCACTGACATATTCTTATAGATGATACCTTTGACGTACAACACAACGAAGACACACCATGGCACTCACCAAGTCGACAATTCATACTCATGGATCAACCAAAAAATCAACATATCACGTGAGTACCAAGACTCTTTCTCGAGAAACAAGAAGAATGGTGAAGTGCAATTGCCAACGTCTTAGTAAACGAATACAAATAAATAAGTATTTTAACTTTTTAACTTTTAACTTTACATTATGAATTATTCTGAGCAAAACTTAATGTTAGCTAAACAAATCATTGAATTACAAATAGAAAATGCACAACCCAAGCGAGTTTTTGAAGAAATTGGTGCAAACACAAAAATTATTCATACTCTTCTAGAATGTTCTTGAAGCAGTTCAATAATACACAAAGGGTTATGTAGCTATAATCAACAAGAACAAATATGGAATCCAATAGACGATTCTTGAACACAAAAATGGAGAAGTGTTTCACCAGAGTTTATTTTAAGTTGATTATCACATTATTGAAGACAATATCCAAACCAATCATTAGTAGTCAACTCATTTCAAACAGAAGAAGATATTACTAAAGTAACACACGGACGAATCGGAATAAAAAACAATTGAAAAAATATGCTCTACCATACAACAATTCCTGATTATTTCAATCGTCGCACCTTCCAAGAAATTGTAGGAAATATATGACTCCAACTCATAACCCAGTGTCTCGATCCTGAATATAAAGTCACTACTCCATATATCGATCACGTCTATGAGGATAATCAACAAAATATACTAAAAACAATCGAACTCATGCAACATGACTCTGTTGTATGTATTACCAAAGAGTGAAAACTATGTAGAATCGAAGATCTAACCAGAACTCGCGGCTATCAGCCATTAATTATTTTAAAATGATCGTTTAATCCTCCACACAATGGACATCTTCATATGATCGAAACAGTTCAAAAAAAATATCCAAATCATATTCCTCTTGCAGGAATTTCTATCAATAATTTTAACAAAGGATTGATTCCAGCGTCTGAAATAGTGGAAAGAATAGAATTTGCAAATGCATTTTGATATCCTGTTGTTGTCTTTCACTCACCTTTATTTAAAGACAATATTGATCGTTTAAGATTAAAAAATAAATCAGAAATTATTTTACCTGTATGAAGCGATATTATTCAAAATATAATTGATGACTATGCAAAAAACAATAACGAATCACAAATGATCGAAGATTTTAAATGAGTTCGTTTTGAAGCATTTTGAAGAGAACAATTTTCTTTTGATAGTTCTCAATACGCAGAATTATTTATCCCTAATGATAAAACTCCATATTCCACTGTTTCTAGCACAGAGATTAGAGCAGATATTGCAGGATCAAAACATATATTACCAAAAAAAGTACGAAAAAAAGCATTAAAAAAGTATTGACATTAATTTAAAAATTGTTATTAAAGATATGAATTCACGCATGGTTCGTGATATTTTATCTGTACTGAATTCATGCTTGATCAACAGAAGTATGCTTTTGACGAATTTGAAGAGATAAATACAAGACTCTCTATCCCAGAACATATTATCAAAAAAGTACTTAAAAATTTTGGTGCAGATGAAGCAATTGCTTGAGTATTTAATACATGATGAACTGCTCTTTTAAGTGCGTGAGCTCGAGAAACTCTTTCACAAACACAAAAAAGTCTTCTGTATACAATAGGATGACCGGTAATAGAAAAGTTTTGATTATTTGCAAGACATATCTGGCAAGCATGCAAGCTTCGACAAGACACACCATATCATGAAAGAAAATCACCAATTTTTTATTTTAAACAGATTGCAAAATGATGATGAGAAAGTTTACTTAAAGATGTGTTAGTTCATGATCCATTATATTGAATGTTAATGTATGCATGCCTTCAAGCTTATCCAAATGCAAGTTCTTTCTGAATTACTAGATTATCAGTATGAAGTTTTATTATCGCTATAGGATGAGTCGCATTACTTGAACGAGGATATGATGAAACCAAATATGCAATCCTCAAAAAAAAATTAGAACAGGCTTGATTTCTTAAAGATGCATACTATCAGTCTAAGTTAGAAATGACAACACAAATATATACCGCAGAAGAGATTTTTGATTGTCTTAATGATCGTTTTAAACTCACAGACTATTTTCAACGAAATTATTCTGACGAATATATGCAATCAAAAAGTGAGATGTATTGATGAAAATATATTCTTTTAAGAAAAAGACAAGTAAAAAATCCTACAACATGAGTACATCGATGTGCATCTGAACTTGTTTTAACAAAACCAGATATTATTCGTCTCAATGGTTTCCATGAACTCAACTATTACTATATGGAAAAAGAAAAATGGACGTTTGCAGACGATCTTAATGATGATCTTCTTGCACCACGAAAATCTAAGAACGAGAACTCTGAAATAATTAACTTTGAAAGAAATGTATGTAGAAACGCTCAATGACTCTATGTCGCTCACGACACAGATCATGATAAAAATCATGTAATTGAACTCAAAGTACATCACCACAATAAAAAACTTTTGGTACATGGAATCTACATGCTTAAAAAATATTTTCCATGATTAGTACAATCTACTATTACAAAAAAAGAAAGTCGATGAAAATACTAACACGATTTCGTATCAATAATTAATTAAATAATAAATACAAAAAAAACCATTCTTACGAATGGTTTTTTTGTTTTTAATCAGATGAAGACTAAGCGTCCATAGGAGCAATATTTGCTGCTGCAGTACGACCGTCTCTACCTTGACCGAGATCAAAAGTGATTTTATCACCTTCTTGTGGTTGGTAACCTTCTACACAATTACTGATGTGAAAGAATACGTCGTTACCAGCTTCTTCTGAAACGATAAAACCGAAACCTTTGTCGGCTTTAAAAAATTTAATTTCTCCTTGCATAGGAAATGAATAATAATAAAAAGGCGCTCTTGTAAGATGAGCAAACGCCAATTTACTTCAGGAACACTACTTTAGCAAGGACTTTTTATAGAAAAATCAAACAGGCAAAAAGGAGGTATGTAAGTAATTGACTTTTATAACAGATATTTCTATCTCTTACACTAAGGAGTGTACTGATTGAAAAGAGTTTGTCAAGCCGAAATTAAAATCAGATTCTAGATTCAAGATTCTAGACTTAAGATTCTATTTTCTGGATTCTAGAATCTCGATTCTATTTTCTAATATCTTCTTTTTTCTCATTCAGATTTTCCAGCTCCATAGGGTTTTTTATCTCTCGACCCATATGCAGGTCTTTCTGAAGAACCAGATGATCTTTGTGGTGCTCTATCACCAAATCTGCTTCATCCATTGTTTGATCCACTATTTGATCCATATGATGGTCTATCACCACCGGTTGATGGTCTTCTTTCTCCTCCACCGTATGCAGGTCTTTCTGAAGAACCAGATGATCTTTGAGGTGCTCTGTCTCCAAATCTACTTCATCCATTAGATCCATAAGCTGGTCTATCTCCACCTGTTGATGGTCTTCTTTCTCCTCCACCATACGCAGGTCTTTCTGAAGAACCAGACGATCTTTGAGGTGCTCTGTCTCCAAATCTATTTCATCCATTAGATCCATAAGCTGGTCTGTCATTACCATAGGCTGGTCTATCGTTACCATAAGCTGGTCTTTCATTATTATATGCTGGTCTATCGTTACCATATGCTGGTCTTTCACCGCCAGATCTTCCTCTTTGTCCTCATCCACCTCCATAAGAAGGTCTTCCGCCATTTGTTCTTGGTTGTCGTCTTCTTCCTCCACCTCATTTGTATCATCCACGTTGTTGTTCTACTTGTCTGTGAACTGGATTCCCATCGACATCAACTTCTTTGATTTGCATTTTATTTGCTCTTTCTAGTTGAGAAAGTTTACGATCTTCACTTGGAGTAACGAACATGATTGCTTTTCCTGATTTTCCTGCACGAGCAGTACGTCATACACGATGAACGTAATCTTCTGGATCTTGTGGCATATCAAAGTTAACAACGAGATCAATATCATTCAAGTTCAATCCACGACTCGCCACATCAGTCGCCACGAGAATAACTTTCTTTGCGGCTTTTACTGCTTTCATCGCATTTATTCTTTCACTTCTTTTTGTTTGAGCAAAAATAAGAATTTTATCAAATTGATTAGCTGTCAAATATGATTCCAAAAATGGAAGTTTCTTTAATTCTGGAATACGAACAAACGAATGTTCTAATTGATCTACTACGATTTGCTTCTTTTCGATTTGAATATGTTGGTATCCATCAACGAGAAATCTATCAAACAACGCTTTTACTTCGTAAGGCATAGTAGCAGAAAAACACAATGCTCTGAGTGTTTTTGGTAATTTTGCCCAA
>CAZIUS010000021.1:5602-13430 GCA_964542385.1 uncultured Candidatus Peribacteria bacterium | reverse complement strand
AACAAAAAGTGATGATGACTTTGTCCTTGCAATGGAATATGGTATGCCACCACAATCATGATGGTGAATGGGTCTCGATCGTATTCTTACTATGCTAACCGAACAACATAATATTCGTGATGTGATAATGTTTCCGATGATGAAAGAAGAAAATACGCAAGAAGATACACTTATGAAAACATCAGTTACTCAAAATCAATGAGTGATAAAAACTGAACCAATGCACTGACTACCTACAACAGAACAAGCAAATAATTTGATTGAAACCTATCTTACAGACACCAAACGTCATTGTTTACAAGTGGGACATGTAATGAAATGATTTGCGCATGAACTGTGACAAGATGAACATTATCGATGGTGCGCGTGAGTTTTGCATGATATTGATCGAGATCATATTGCAAAAGATCCGACCAAACATCTCAAAGATGAATTTGAAAGTATCATGAATACGATCAATGCTCCAGAACAACTCAGAAAAGATATTCAGTCACATTGACCAGAACTTACTTGAATAACACCTGATTCATTACTGAGAAAATACCTTATTTCAGTTGATGAACTTTCATGATTACTGTATGCATATAGTTTGATGAGACCAACAGCGTTTGACTGAATGGAAACTAAATGAGCATTAAAACGTATCAAAGACAAAACATTTGCTGCTGGCGTTGACAGAGAACATGTGCGTAATTGTGAAGTTTATCTCAATATACCTCTCGAAGCATTTATTCCAAAAGTTATTGCGCATCTGAGTACATTTGAAAAAGAAGTTTAATTTTTAACTACTCGAATCGACTATGCGTTATCTTTTGTTTCTTTGTTTGTGATTATTTTCTTTTTTATTGACGTGATGTACGATTCCTTATTTTTCTGACTCCACAACAAAAGAAATAAATGCGTTAATTGATCTATGATCACGAGATAAAGCACAACAGATGCTCGATACATCATTAGCAAAAGAACCAAATGATATGAGTTTACTTCATACTCAGTTTACTCTTTTTCGAAAACAAAAAAAATGGGATGATGCAACGAGAATTCGAAATTCCCTATCACCAAAAAAACAGAAAAGCACAGAATATGAGTACGTAATTGCGTTAATGAGATCATGAAAACCAGATAATGCGTTGCCTATTATAGAACAAAATCTTAGTGACAACGTACAGTGAGCACGTTGGTATGAATTACAATGACAAGCATGGTATCTGCAAGAAAAATATCCAGAATCAATCATAGCATTTGATAAAGCACTATCACTAGATCCACTCTTAGAAAATGCTACAATTAACAAAGCGCTCGCATTAGCTGACAATGGAAAACTTAATGAAAGTTTACTGCTTTTGGATGCTGCATTACAAAATAATCCTGATAATTCATTGTTACGATACAATAAAGGAACAGTGCTCAGTAATTTATGATACCAACAACGTTTGTGATTGTGAACGTGATCATTTAGTTACTATGCTGATGCGTTACGTCATTTTGAAAAGGCATACGCTTTGAATCAAACGGATACAAATACTATAATTTGGTTATGAATTACGTATTTAGACCTAGGCGAATACGAAAAAGCACATACTGTTTTTTCAGTTGCCTTATCAAATGATGAACATTTGTATGACGCACGATATTATCAATGAAAAACCTTTTTGGCAGAATGAAAAACACAAGATGCAAAAAAATCATTTTCAAAATTATTATCACTTAATCCAGAATATGAACTTGCACGTAGTGAATTAATGAGTATAGAAGAGCAAGAAAAACTTTTAGAACAAGAATAGTATGTATACCAATATTGATGAATATCTCCAAACAGAACGTAACGCAGGTTATCAAGCTGCATCTTTTATCGATCATATGCTCGCTAAAATTGACGAAACTATTGCAAAATGACTGAGAGTACTTGTTTTAGCGATGACAAAAAAATCATCAGAAGATATTACCAACTTTTTGTTGGCAAAATGATTGAAAACATTTTATCTTCATTCTGATATTGAAACAATTGATCGTCGGGAAATAATTCAAAAACTGAAAACTGGCGAAGTAGATATATTGGTGTGAGTGAACTTACTCAGAGAAGGTATCGATCTTCCTGAAGTATGATTTATTGCTATTCTTGATGCTGATAAAGAAGGGTTTCTGAGATCCACCACAGCATTAATCCAAAACATCTGAAGAGCCGCAAGAAATCCAGATAGTGAAGTGGCTTTATATGCTGATAGATATACACCATCCATTATTAAATCCTTACGAGAAACCTATCGTAGAAGACATCATCAAGAAGAACATAATACTGCTCATTGAATAACACCACTACAAGCAATTTCAAACGTGAAATCATTGGAAAGCGTGAAGACAGATCAATCGTTGGTACAGGATTTTTGATTGTCTCTAAGAGGAAAAAACAAAAGACTTACCCGTATGACAAAAAAAGAAAAAGCTCTCGTTGCCGGAGAACTCAAAAAACAGCTTGATGAGGCTATTGCTCAGTGGAAGTTTGAGGATGCTGCGCTTCTCAGAGATCAATTGAAGGATTTGGTAGGGGAGTAATATTTTTATGTGTAGCTCACAAATAGAGATTTCTTAGTCTTGGTGTACATGGAAGTGCTAGTATTTTTTTTAATAATCATTGTGTATAAGGAATTATTTGTTTCATATTTTTTGGATAAAAATATTTATTATAGATCAATAAACTATTAAATCTTTGTTGGAACCATAATTTATTACTTACGTTTTGTGTATATGTTCTATAATCAAGTAATGTTGATCATAAGTTAGCATAATCTAATTCAGGGAATTGATTAATTACACGATAAAAAAACTCTGAATCTCAAGATACAATATAATTCTTATCAAATCATCAAGTTTTTAAAAGAGTTAAACGATCCATCATAATGGAAGATGTTTTAAATGGACAATCATAATAATTAATAATTTTCTTTTTTACTAACGGATATTGTGAATAACGGATAAGTTTACCATATTCATCAATTTCACGAAAGTTTGTTCATAAAATTCATAAGTTTCAACTGTTCAAAACATATTCTATTTGTTGTTGTGCTTTTTGTGGATACCAAACATCATCATCATCACAAAAAAAGATAAATTCTCAACTTTCAGTTGATAATTCACTAATTCATTTGTTTCTTGTATATGCGATTCATTTTTTAGTGTTTTCTGTTTCTTTTATTATGGTAGTTCATGATGATAATGATCAAATCCAATCATTACATGCAAAATAATGAGCAATATTTCAATTGTCCACAATATAATTTTTATCATAGATAAGTTGGATTTCTTTTGGAGGGATGGTTTGACTCAATAAAGATAAAAGCATCTCTTGAAAATACAAAATATTTCTGCATGATACAGGTACTAGAACGGCATATGATGGTGCAATAATTTTATTCAAATCAATTGATAATTAAAATGTCAACTATAAATAAGAAAATATCACTTTTTTTCAAGAGAAAATCATTGCATCACATGCTCGGTGCGTACCGTAGTAATTTTAAATGAACGTGATTATCATTTGCAGAAAGTAGAATTTATGCGGCTTGAGATCCATACTCACGTATCGATCGACGTACGAGTGCAAAAAAACAGGATCTGTATGTAAAACAATATGAAGAAGAAAGAATGCTTCGTGTTCTTGTTGTTTTGAGTTGATGAGCGAGTTTGCATTTTGCAACAACTATGCCAAACAAGTTTACCTATAGCGAAAATGTATGAACAAAAATAGCTGAAATAGCAGTTTTTCAATGAGATCAAATTTGATTTTATATTGATACACCTGTGTTTAACACATACATTCCTTGAAAGAGATCAAGACAAATTGTCAATAAACGACGTCATCAGATTATGAAACTTTCTGATAGTTCTTTTACGACACAACACCCATTAGAAAAGACAGCACTTTGTCTCGCTCCTTATCGTCTTCGTCATCACTTAATCATACGAATCAGTGATCAGTGTGCTACTCATGCAGACAAACATCTTCATGCACTTGCTAAAAACAATGATCTGTTGTATATCAATCTTTTGGACCCATTTGAAATAAATCCAGATCCAAAACTGTTGTGATCTACAGCTGTTCATGTTCAATCAAATGTTTCACAATGAATGCTTTGATTATGATCATCAATTCATGATATTTCTGAATCAATACGTTTGCGTCTGGAGGATTCAGAACGTTTACTCAGCTCTTGGTGAATCACTTCACTGACGGCTACAACGCAAGATGATCCAGAGTTGCTCCTTGTAAAACTTTTCAAAAAACATAAACTAAAGGCATAAGCTTACATTCTTTATAGTTCTATGATTCAACTTACTCAAGAGTACACCATATTTCCTCCACGAGCACCAGAAGCTCCTTCATTATGGTGATGGCGGACGTGAGTTTCATTGGTTGTTATTATTTGTCTACGACGATATTGGTGGCAATTTCATTACAATACAAATAAGAAAATTGAGATAAGAGAAGAAACAACTCATGAACCATATACTTACGATAATCGATTAGAAGATTTACAAACAATAAGCACATCAATTCGCACACCAGATCAAAAAGCACGCGCCATTCTTGTTCATATGTTTCGTTGGTATGGCATCCAAACACATGAAGAACTCATCCCTAGTCTTACGCCGGAAGAATTACTGAACATACCTGAAATAAAACCATTGCTTCCTTTTTTCCAAGAATTATACGTTATTATCTATTCAGGAAAGAAAATTACTCATACGACAATAAAAACATTTACTACTAATCTTACTTGAACACTGTCATGAACATAATTTTACTTTCACCACAGTATTTTATAATCCTTGTTTGTATACTTTGAGGTATTATTTTTTGTTGGTGGAAATTACCATCGAACAGTCTTCCCTATTACCAATTTGCTGATATTGTTTCCAAACAACAATCGTGAAAACGATATTTATACCTTTATCGCATATTGATAGTAATTATTCTCTTGCTTTGTGGCATTCTTTTAAGCTGACCTAGACGAGTTTCATCGGTTGAAACTATTACCAAAAATGGTATTGATATCGTTTTTGCTCTCGATGTGTCGTATTCTATGGAAGCAAATGACCTCGTTCCAAATCGTTTGGAGGCTGCAAAAAGTGCTTTACAAGAATTTATCAAAACCAGAAAATCAGATAGAGTAGGATTAGTACTCTTTGCGTGAAAACCATTTACGTCGATTCCTCTTACCTTTGATTATTCGTTATTTGATCAAACCATTGCAAAATTAACAACTGCTACCATTGATCAATGATATGCACATCTCCAGTGAACGGCTATTTGAGATGCATTGTTAAGTAGTATTACGGTCTTGGAAAAATGACAAAATGAAAACACAAAGGAAGAAACGAGAGAGCAAATTATAGTACTCTTTTCGGACTGAGAAAAACATAAAAGTATATCCGATATGAATTTGAAGTGACGCAGGTGGTGTTATAATGACGCAAACTGCATTTGGAATGAGAGAACAAAGAGTAGGTGGAGTCGATCAGGCGTGACTTCGTGATATTGCTACCACGACAAAGTGAATTTATGCTAGAGCAGATCAAAATGAAAGTTTACAAGAAAGTATAAAAGCAATAGGGGAGTTGAGTCCTTCAGAAATACGCACAGATCAAAAAAATGTACTTACCGATGCCACAATTCCATTTGTAATTATCCTTCTTTTTTGTATGGTTTCTTTATTGATTTTAGAACGTAAAACAGTGCTTTAATATTTTTTTCTCCCATGTTTAAAGATATGATTATGAATTACTTGAAAGATCAAGCAATCGATCAAGTAAGTAAAAAAATTTGAATCGACCCTTCGTTATTACAATGACAATGATGAGATGATGCAATTGGTTCTTTGGTAACTGGGTTGTTTCGTAATACACAAAAAGAGGAGTGACTTGAAGAATTAGATCGTGCGGTACAAAAAGATCATGATTGATCACTATTTGACGATATTACCTCAATGCTTTCCAAAGGTGAAGAAGGAAAAAAAATAGTATGACATATCCTTTGAAACAAACAAGGCGCAATTGCGGAACTTATGGCTAAAAAACTTGGTATTAGTGTGGAACAAGCAAGTTCATTATTAGGTTTTGTCGCACCGATGGTAATGTGATATTTATGAAAAACAAAAAGTGAAACGGGTGGTGATGCAAAAGCATTGAAAAAAATAATTCAAGATGAAGAAGAAGAATTGACAAAAGAAAGTAAAACACCTAGTCTTGTACTAAATTTGCTTGATAAAGATGGCGACGGAGATGTCGATATTAATGATTTTATTCAATAATAATTATTGTGTCACTAGGATTTATTGTAATGAGTCTTTTTTTAGGATGAATGTTTGGATTTCGATGGTATACTACTGTAAAAAAATCCTTACAAAATCCTTATCATACAACTGTATTAACCTGGAGAACAGTATTGTTTTTTTGTTCATTTCTTTCTTTTTTGATTGCTAGTTGGTTTACAGCAACTCAATCTGAATTGCAAGCAAGTGATCATGAGATTGTACTTGCACTAGATGTTTCACAAAGTATGCTCGTAGAAGACATGTGACCAAAAAAATCAAGACTTGCGTATGCAAAAGAAAAAATCAATGAGCTTGTTGTTCAAATGCCTACTGCAAAATGGTGATTAACCGTCTTTGCTTGAGAAACGCAAAGTATTTTACCACTTACCAATGATACATCTCTTTTTCTGACCTTTTTAGCATGAGTAGATCACCGTAATCTCACAAAACAATGAACACAACTCATCGAGGCAATTCGTGAAAGTAGTCAGCGTTTTGATTTTACAAATACTACAAAAAAAACATTACTCGTGATTAGTGATGGATGAGATGATACCATTGTTCCAGACGAGCAACTCAAAGCATTTATTTCAAGTGGTACAATTCAAGTGCTTGTAGTAGGAATTTGAACTGCTACCTGATGACCAATTCCAGCCTGAGTTGACCTTTTTTGAAATACGCTTACCAAACAACGAGAAAACAAAACAGTAATTAGTACCTTACAAGAACAATCATTACGTACTGTTGCAGAAAGTGTATGATGAACGTACAACAAGTGAAATAATGCATTGTTTGATGCAATAGATAAAACAATTATACAGTGAACAAAATGATTTTTCGTGTGATGATGAATACGCACTTTTTTATTTCGATTGTGAACACTATTCTTTTTGTGAGGAGTTAGTATACAATGGGTTAATCAAACAAAACGAAATAAGTCGTTTTTTGCTTATTTTTCAAGGTATGAAAAAAAATAGTATACTCGTTGTTCTTTTAATTTCTTGTGGACTCTTTGTTGTATTCCATCTTTTCCCATTGTATAAAAATGTAACCTGGAAATCACTACTTGAACAATCAAATACAACTCAATTTCTACCACGATGGCTCAATGATTCACAAAAGGCATACATTTCCTATAAACAAAACAATTTTTCAAATGCTGAAGAAATACGGTGAGCTTGATTATCATGAAATAATCAGTATCTCTTTAATTTATGAACATCACTTGCTCAAAAAAGCTTTCTTTCAGGTCAATTAGTTGATAGAAATCAGTTACAACAAGCGGAACAATATCTTTCGTGAGCTGCTGACTTAGTAAAAAATACAGAAATAGAACATAATCTAACCGTAGTGCGTAAACTGCTGGAAGAATCTTGAACCTGATCTGAATCACAACAACAAAATCAACAACAAAGCATTACATGAGATCAACAGCAACAAAATTGATCATGAACATCGCAACAAAATGAACAACAATGATCTTCTTCATCACTATCTCCAGAACTGCAACAACAAAT
>CAZIUS010000021.1:541-5592 GCA_964542385.1 uncultured Candidatus Peribacteria bacterium | reverse complement strand
AATATCAACAGCAATTAGAACAAGAACAACAAGCAAACCAACAATTTTTTTGAAAACAATCACCTTCAAACAGTGACTGATTTGGTTTTCTCGATCAACTCTTTTGAGGCACACCTCAATTTCAACAACAAATTGATAATTGATGAGAGCAAGATTGGTAAAAATTTTGCATTAATACAATTTTTTATTTTATTTAATCATAGATGAGTATTGAAAAAAATGAAGTTACCTTACATTGAAATAATCAACGTTGATGAAATCTAGCTCTTTATCTTCCAGAGTTTGTTTATTGATGAATAGATGGTTTAGTTACGACGTTTGCTGTTGTTGCATGAGCTACTGGAGCAAATCTAGATCTTAGTATTGTTCTTATTCTCGGGTTTGCAAATCTTTTTGCTGATGGTTTTTCTATGTCGATTGGGGCATACCTTGCTAATAAATCTGAACATGATAACTACAAAAAACATCTTGCCACAGAATATCGAGAAATTGAAAATTTACGTGAAAAAGAAGTCCAAGAAGTAAGAGATATTTACGCTGCAAAATGATTTGAAGGTGAATTACTCGAACAAGTTGTTGCAAAAATAATTGAAAATGACGATAGACGAGTAGATGTAATGATGAAAGAAGAACTTGGATTAAATGAACCAGATAAAACACCATTACTCGTAGGTGGTAGTACACTACTTTCATTTGTAGTAATTGGTCTTATACCATTACTTACATACGTCATTGCCTATACAGCTGATCTTGATCCAGAAACATTGTTCCCAATTGCAATTTGACTCACAGCACTTTGATTTGTAGGTATTGGTTGGATGAAAAGTTATATCAATGAAACAAGTCATCGAAAAGGTGTTCTTGAGACCGTCTCATTATGAGGTCTCGCTGCTGCGGTCGCGTATTATGTTTGATTTGTACTTGAGAAAATTATTGTAGGGTAGTATTTAAATTTCAAGAAAATTCGTACATTTTAAACCTAATGAGTGAATAATAAATATTTATGCTTTAGTACAACGATTTTAATCCTAAACGAGAGTTTTTCAGAGTTTCCTTTATAAGTTAGAATTTTCCTTATTATTCAGTGTGTTCATACGTCACGAGCATTGTCTGAAACAGTAAACCTAACACTTTAATCAATCAATTCATTGCGCGACGACCGGGTCCCTCTGGGAGGGAGTCGCGTTCGTCAACTAATCGTAATCAACAAACTAAACGCAAGACTGCGAAGTGACTTGATTTTTTTTGCCTACTTTTTTGCATCAAGGCAAAAAAGTATGGATAAAAATAATTTAAGTGATGTAATTTTTAAGAATATAACTGGATCTTCGCAAGCTCAGGATGATATATAAAAAAAAATTAACAATAAATAAAAAAGAGGAGTAGTATCCTCTTTTTTTATTATAATGAAATTAATAATCCTACAATTGATTCATAAGGTCACTCATTTTTGATTCTTGTTCTGCAGCAGCAGCTTTTTTCAATTTATCTCATTCCATACTATCAATTACGAGTTTCCATCTGTTTCTTCTTGCTTCTCTTTGGGCAACAATTGCATTTTTTTCGTTTTCATCTTCTGAGATAAGAATCTGGAGGTTCATTTGTTCTTCACAATAAATTTCATACAATCTTAATACTTGAAATCATCGAAGTTCAGAAACTTTTTTTACAACAACTTGATCACCACTTTGTACTGAAATGACAAATTCTGGAAATTCTTTTCATTCCACAACTTCAAAGAGTCAATCACTACTAAATGATGAACCAACAAGTACCATCAATAAATCCCAATCAAAATCATTTGCTAATTCATCAGGAACTAAGTATTTTGTAGATGGAAACAATGAACAGTATTCTTTATACCAAAGTTGATCTTGTATATCACCAGAAATTTCACCAAAAAACTTCTCATATTTTTCTACGACTTCCTTTTTTTCAGGATTTTCTCTTAATTCCTGTACAAACATTGCAAAATTAAACAACATATCAATAAGAAAAATTAAAAATTTTTATTTGAAACTATTCTATTGTTTTTTTATTCATTTTGCAAGAGATTCCAAGAGTTTTTTTAATTCATTTATTTTTTCTTCCAAAGGAAATTCTGTTATTGATTCTTTTATAAGAAGAGCAGTTTCTTGAATTTCAGCAAAACGATCTTGAAATGTTGTTATTAATTCTTCTGTTATAATATTCTTTTTTCATTTAATCGCACTCATTTCTTTTTGTAAGTTTTGTAATTCAGTTTCGACAAAAACTGCTCATTTTTGGATGTGATCCTGTAAAGCATTTGTATCAAAATGTTCTTTTACATCTTCAACAATCTGTTTGTTAAAATGAAATAATCAGTCTAAAATATGTTTTGCTTTTTCTCGTCATGTTTTTTCCACAACTCATTGTTTAAATGATTGGTCTTTTTTTATTAAGGTTAAGAATTCTCATGCGAGAAATGCTACTACTCATCGTTTAAGTCGTTTCATGGTTTAAAGAAAATAATTAAAATTCTATACGTAAAGAATAGTGATAAATAAACAAAAATCAACTCACTTTTACTCAGAAAATTTTCACTTGATTTTTCATTTCTTTCCTGTATCCAATACGTTTGTATTTTATATTTTTACATTTTTACAAACATGAACAAAAAAAATCTCCAGTACATCACAGGATGTATTGCATTAAGTAGCGTTTTATACATTTCTGGTGTATTTAATGTATTCGCAACCTTTTTTACTAACGCACCAACATCTGGTTACAATTGTTCTGGATACGGGTATTTTGTAGGATATGGTTATGGGTATGATTGTACAGTTAAATGAGGAGGATGAGGATCTTCTATTTGATCTACTGTAAGTACTACAACTACTACAACTACTACAGATAGTGATGATGAAGAAACAGATTCTACTGATTCAACTGACGAAGAAGGAACAACTGATGATTCATCAACAGCTGGTACTGAATCTGAAACTACAGATGACAACAGTGAAAATCCATACGAAGGTGATGAAGAAATCCAAGGTGCTTACGATTTTTGATTTGAAAATGGTCTTACAACACAATCATTGGAAAAAGCAAGATTGTATGAAGGTCTTACAAGATTTGAATTAGCAAAAATGATGAGCGCATTCATCAAAAATGTTGCAAAAGTTGAAGCAGTAGATAACGCTATGTGCGATATCACTAAATATTCTGATTATGCATCATTTGATGATGAAATGAAAATGTATATCAAAATGGCTTGTGATTACGGTATCATGGGATGGAAAAACGACAAATCTGGTATAATTGATGCATTTAGACCAAATGATTCAGTTACAAGAGAAGAATTTGCAGCTGTACTTTCTAGATATCTTTTTGGTTCAAAATATGATGGACAAGATATGAAAGCACATCTTGAAGCACTTAAAGATGCTGAAATTATGAATCAAATTGACAATCCATATGTTGTTGAAGTTAGAGGATATGTATTACTTATGCTTCAAAGAGTAGCAGAAGAAGAAGCTTCAGCTGACGAAGCTATGCCTGAAACTGAAGAAGATACTACAGCGTAATCTATTTATAGTATAATAGTAAAGAACCGATCTAACGATCGGTTCTTTTTTTTGAAAATATTTTATTAGATGTGAAGTAACATTTTTAATAATAACTTAAAACACTACTTTACCTTGCTTTGAAGGATAAAATTATTACTCATAGGAAAACTATTTCTATTTGACGTATCATATGAAAAAACTTATTAGTGTAATTATTCCAGCATATAATGAAGCTGAATGATTATCAGATTTCCTCAAATCAGTACTGACTCAAATTGAGCATTTTAACCAATACAATCGAGAGATACTTATTATTGATGATTGAAGTAAAGATACAACAAGTGATATAATTGAATTTTATGTAAAGACCTATTCATTTATAAAAGCAGTGTATCTCTCTCGTAACTTCTGAAAAGAAATCGCTTTAAGTGCATGACTACAATATGCACAATGAGATGCTGCAATTACCATTGATGCTGATGGCCAACATCCTATTGAACGCATAGGAGATTTTCTCAATGAACGAGAAGCATGATATGATATTGTGTATAATCGTAGACCAGTACTCCAATGAGCAAGTTTTTTTAAAAAAATAACGAGCAAATTATTTTATGCATTATTTAACAACATATCTGAGTTTAAGCTTGAAGCACAAACGACCGATTACAGACTGTTGGATCGCAAAGTTATTGATATCTTTTTGCAATTTACTGAAAAAAATAGAATATATAGATGATTAATTGATCGAATTGGATTTACCAAAAAAGCACTTATATTTGATGCATTACCAAACAGTGCTACACGTAAAGCAAGTTATAATTGGAGCAAATTAACAAAACTTGCGATTGATAGTATTACCTGATTTTCAGTTCGACCTCTTAGGTTGGTTTGATATTTGTGAACATTGATTATTGTTTTCAGTTGTCTAATGTTGTTCATAATGGTAATTGATAAATTTTCATGAAATCGCTTCTGATTTAGCAATCTAGGTCTCGTCGTCATGATAAATACATTATTGGTATGAATAGTAATGATGTCATTGTGACTCATGGCTATATACATCGCTCAAATTCACGAAGAAGTAAAATGAAGACCTTTATTTGTCGTCAAAGAAACACGTAATTTCTAATAGCTTTGCACGTTACTCTCTATGATACAATTTCCGTCACTAATAAATAATTTTGTCAAAAACCATGCTCTCGTGCTTTGGTGACTGTTTTTACTTATACTCATTACTTGAATTTGACGATTTTTTCCAGATCGTTCGGTATTTCTTTTGGATTATGTTCCGACACCATTGTATGTACGAGACTGGAATCATCAACTGCAACAATCATGAGTTCGATTTTTACATAATTTGCTAATATATTCATTGTGATATATATGGTGATCAAAACTCTATCTCCTGAGTATATTTTTGTGTTCACTTGGGTTGTGATATGCTCGATGAAAACGACTCAATAAAACACTTTTACCAAATATAGCTTGATTAACACAACAACGAGTAATCATGATTTGTAT
>CAZIUS010000021.1:0-364 GCA_964542385.1 uncultured Candidatus Peribacteria bacterium | reverse complement strand
GACGAACGAGACGTGATTGTTGAATAATCACTTTGTGTTTATGAACTGCTGTAATGTGAATGGTTCATGCAAGTTTTATGGTTGTCTTACTCATTGTTTTATGGTTTCTGTTTCAACCAAAAAAATATCGACATATCGCTCTTATTTGAATTGGAGTACTTATACTGAATAGTAATTGGTTATTACTCAAGTGATCACAAACGATTGCTACTATCGAAACTTTTACCGATCAAAACGTCAATGAATTTGCAACCTATAGTCATGAACCACGAGGAGCACGATGAACAGCTGCGTTGTGATATTGATTTTGGTGAGAAAAATACGGAAGCGCATATACACCAAGTTTAAGTAATCAGCAATGGTG
>CAZIUS010000020.1:4645-13503 GCA_964542385.1 uncultured Candidatus Peribacteria bacterium | reverse complement strand
TGCAGCACGACAAATATGAGGAAGAATCGCAAGCGCTGTGTGAGGTTTTTTGGTAATTAAAATGATTACGCCTTATCTGGGACCGTTGAGATTTGGTGACTACTCTACTATCCTAAAATATTTTGCGATCTGGTCTGCATTTGCAGATTTTGGTTTGTATGTAATTGGGTTGAAGATGTTGGGTAAAGTGAGAAAAGATAAGTGATCAGAAATGACTAATGACTGATGACTAGTTTCTCTTTATTGAAAAATAATCTGAACGAGACTGTTTATGATCTGTTTTGTTTATTTGCTAGCCATAATAGTTGCATACCTTATTCCTGCATATACCGATAATCCCTACCTCGTTCGATGATTACCAATTGGTATGCTTTTTTCTGCAAGTTTTATGACTGCAGGAATTTTGCAAACACCACTGCAATTATTTTGGAAAATGGAACAAGTAAGTATTTGACTTATCTTAGCAAGAGTTTCACAATTAGCAGTGCTGGCATGAGTGATTTATCTGTGACGAAAAACCGTAGATTTTACCTGAAATGAAGCAACGACTCCGTTCGTGTGGATTCTATGATCTGTTTTGATTAGTTGAATCGTTCAAACGTTCTATGTAACACGACAAAGCAACAAACAGCTTCCTTTACGTCCTGAATTTGATCGATCGTTTACCAAATCATTTCTTACGCAAAATCGACAATATGGCATTGCGTACTACCTGAGCAGTTTTCATACGCTCATCGTACTTATTTTGTTATCAATTTTTTATCCTACCATCGAAGGCTACACGTTTGCATGAACACGAGCGCTTGGTCTCAGTCTTATCGAGATATTGCTTATTGTTCCTTCTTCTTTGTGAAACAGTCTTATTCACAGTACTGCACATGATACATTACCGGTACAAAAAGTGAAGTTTGGTGCATTGTGGATGGTGGTCGTACGGATTGGTTGTCTCGTAACCATTCTATTTTTATTGTTTGGAACACCGTTGATAGCCTTTTTGGGATGAGCAAAATATCTGTGAACTGCAACGACACGATGATCCGATACGATATTACCCTATTTATGAATTGTTATCACGTTGAGTTTTGCAAAACAGGTCTTCAATTATTTGTTTGTCAGTACCTGAAATCACAATAAGCTCTTGCGAACTAATCTTTTTGGTGTAATGTTATGATTATGTGTCGGTATTCCTGCTCTACTCCATCGACAACTGCTCGGTGGTATCATTACGCAAATAACACTTGAAGCATGATTTTTAGTATGAGCATTGTGGATTGCCTATCGTGAATGATTGCTTCCTGCTCTCGATTATAAAAAACTTGGTGTTTTATTGAGTATTGTTCTGTTCATTCGACTATTTCAGCATTCTCTTACTCCCTTGATTAGCAGTTCATTATGAATATGGTTTGTTCAATGAGTTATCGTCACGAGTTTACTTACCTGAGTAAGTCTGCCTTGGTTGAAACGTTGGATGAGAGAGTTGAAGTAGGTCTTTTACAGTACTTTTTTTCGTTCCATTCATTCAGCTATTTCAATTCTATTTTTATTTCATGGCTGTTGTTCCATTTTTAATTTTAGTTCTGCTTTTGCTTCTAAATCACCATGAACAAGCTCAGTATATGGCATGCCGAGTTTTTTCCTAAAATTTAACAAATCAGATTGATCGCCATGTCCTGATAATCAATCGATTTGATATACTTTTCATAAAAATGGAATTGGTTCGGTTCCATCTAAAGAATCAATTATATTTTCATGAATTAAACGATATCACGGCATAGATTTTGGAACATAACTGGTGAAAATAATTTGAGAATTAGGGTCAGATGCAATTGATTTAGCCATCTCAAGAGAAATCCCTGCTAAAAATCAAGCAGTCGACATATATATTCATGGAATTATATTTTCAGATGCAAAAATTCAACTTACATATTTATCTTTATGTGTATTATATAAATTATACTTATTTCATCAATGCTGAATAGCTAATTTGAGAAATTCTTGATTAGTTCGTCACAAAATATTTAACAGTTCATTTGATTTATTACGTATTAACTCTTCAAGAGTAATACAACCTATCTCAGGACCTCTGCTTGAAATATTAACAATGAGTGAAAAAGATCAAGGTTTATGATTTCTAATAATATTCTGTAATACTTTAACTCATTCTTCATATGTTTTTTGGTGTAATCTGTTTCAATAGGTACTTTCCATGAGTAAATAATCAATAGTTTTATTAATTCTAAAATCTGGTCAGGGAAGAAATCTGTTTCATATAATTCTAGGCACATCTCACGTATAAAGCATAGTTCAAAGATCAGTTTCAATTAAAATCATTGAAGCTCATAACATATGATTACTACGCTTAAAAGTAATACTTACTTTAGGGCTTTCTGAAATAATATGTGGCACATCAAAATCAATTCAAATAAATTTATTTAAGGTATTTTCTAAATCTTTTAGTGTTCATTTTGTCAATGCATTGAGTTGAATTGATTCAAGTTTTTGTTTGTTAACATCAATATGATTTTTTCTTTGACTAATAACATTTTGCACATCATGAACATCCTTTATTCATCACTCTCTCATTAAATTATAATTATCTTTTACCCATTTATATAATTTATGTAAACTGTTTCTTTTGCTTTTATTTTTTTCAAATTTTTTCTCACGAATTCTTTCTTTTGATGATCACCAATCATTTTGTGAATGAAAAAGATAATCATTCATTTCAAAACATTCTTTATCATTCATATCCTGATACAGTCGCTCTAATCTATTTAATGTAAGATGTTCATTTGCAATTCTTTTTGAAATTCCGTTCGCTTTTCACTCTTCTCTTTGTTGTAGTGCAAATCAAACAGGCAAAACAATTCTTGATTGTTGTTTTACAATATGTGGACAAAGAATTTTTGCATTTTTTGGCAAAGCTCAAACCGCCTGAGAGGTAACATATCATCCCCCATGATCAGTATGAATATGACTCAATACATGAGTATGGACTTTTTTCATGATTTCGTGACGTGCATCATAAGCCATTTTACTATCTTCAGCTAATGATCCTTGAATTAATCAATCTTCTAGACAAATAATTAATTCACGTCAATACGTATCTACAACCTTAATTAAATGATTTGATCATGTCAAATCATTACCTATTCATCAAGTCGATAAACGAAATATTCAAGCTTCTTTCATATAAAAATAGGACAAAAATTAAAAATGAGAAAACTTTTAAATAGCATATTTAGATTCAACTTACTCCACTCTTTCTCATTTTTTTAATTTTCTTGCTTTAACTCATAAATTAGCTCAAAAGGCAAGTGTTTTTGCAAGTTTATTTGCAACACTTTCTGTAAATGTTTTATATCATTCATCAGATTCAAATAATTTTCATTGCACTTCAACTACCCAGTCACCAGCTACATGTTCTTCAACTTGTTTTACTGGTGGAACATAGGGGACATATCATTTTCAACCAGCCATATTATATTGACACAAAATAAATATACATTTATATACAACTATTATTGTTATAATCAAGTATAATATATATAAAGTAATTGACTTATCTGTAAAAAAATAGTATTTCATTTTTTCCTCTGCTTGTAACAGACGTGAAATTCAGTATATAGAGACTGCTGAAAAATAAAAGTTTTGATCAAATGGTCGTGTTTCGTGAGTCTACTCCGTTCTCAGTCTCTACGTAGATGGCATGAATTAAGGAAACGACACGATAGCAAACTGGACGTAATAATGACAAAGTCGTTGATTTCTATTTAATACGTGAGTTTTTCCTCGTTTCCTTAAATGTATACGAGAGGATGAATTTATCAACACTCTAGTCAAAATCTATTTTTAAGCGCCATCTATATATAATATATTGTGCGTTGTTAAAAAAATAATTCGTTTAAGGAAATAGGAACATATGTAACGCGTCCCAACGGGGGAAAAATCTCTTCTCTATGGTTCGCCACGCTCCTATCGTCGCTCGCGATGACGTACTTCTAAGGTATATCTCTCTACGGACGGATAATATATCCGCCCCTTCGTAGGACGCAAAAAATTGCGTCCCTACATTCCTTCTATTTCCTCTCTATTCACTATGTCTTCATTCTATCTTACCAGTACTCTGCCCTACGTCAATGCGCAACCCCATATCGGACATGCGTTGGAATTTGTCCAAGCTGATGTCATTTGTCGTTGGAGAAGACAACAAGGCGATAGTGTCTTGTTTAACGTCGGTACTGATGAACATGGGTTGAAAATACTTCAAAAAGCAGAAGAACTCGAAATGGATGTCAAAACATTTGTCGATATGAATGTACGTACGTTTGAGGATTTTTTTACACAATTTTCAATCGCTCGAGACAATTTTTACAGAACTTCGGCACCAAGTCATCGCGCTGTGGCTCAAGGTATTTGGGAGTTATGTAGCAAGAAATGAGATATCTCCAAAAAAACCTACACGGGGTTGTATTGTGTCGGCTGTGAAAGTTTTAAGACAACAAAAGATCTTGTAGATGGCAAATGTCCTGATCATAACAAAGAACCTGTTCATTTTGAACAAGAAAACTATTTTTTCAAACTCAGTAGCTACAAAGATACGTTGCGTGACTATTATATACAAAACGAACCACTCCTACCAAAAAATAAGCTCAATGAGCTGTTGAATTTTATCGATGGCATGGAAGATATTAGTATATCGAGAACCAAAGAAAGTTTGCCACGATGAGTTCCTGTTCCCGGTGATGAATCACAAGTCATGTATGTATGGTTTGATGCGTTAAGTAACTATATCTGAGCGGCAGGATTTCCAGATGATATGAAAAAAGTTGAAACATTCTGGCCGTGAGTACAGATTTTT
The DNA here is from genome assembly GCA_964542385.1 of uncultured Candidatus Peribacteria bacterium. Taxonomy (GTDB): domain Bacteria; phylum Patescibacteriota; class Gracilibacteria; order Absconditabacterales; family Absconditicoccaceae; genus CAYLWY01. The sequence continues at coordinate 8,642 of CAZIUS010000020.1, read as the reverse complement.
GGTCCAGATAATCTCAGATTTCAATGTGCAATTCGACAAGGGATGCTTGCAAGCGCATGATTTCCGCTCACGAAAACATTTTTGATGCATGGCATGATTCTCGGTCCTGATGGCAATAAGATGTCAAAGACACTAGGAAATGTTATTTCACCGATGGATCAACTCGAAAAGTTTGGCGCTGAAGCAGTAAGATTTTACCTCATTGCAGGAATACCGACGTTTGGCGATGCAGCCTACAAAGAAGATGATTTAGTTAATCTACGAAATTCACGTTTGGCAAATGCGTTTGGCAATATGCTGAGTAGAGTAATTGCTTTGGCAAATAAAAAAGAAATTTCACTCCAATGAAGTATAGTGAGTGAACTCGTCGCAGATCAAATCCAAAAAACGACAAAACATGTCGAACATTTGTACAACACCTATGAATTATATGAAGCAGCATGAGCAATTCATGATCTTGCACTTCGATGAAACAAGCATTTCGATGAACAAAAACCACGAGAAAAAGAGACTGATCCAATGATAACGGTGCAAACATTGCTTGATTTAGCTGCATTGTTGCGTTGTCTTATTGAATTGTATACACCAATTATTCCTACGATTTGCGCGCAGGCGACTGTTCTCTTAGATACCCAAGAAAAAGCAATTTTATGTACAAAACTTGAAATGCATTCTAACGAGATATTATAAGTGAAGAAAAAATATCAGTAGCCCCTGGAGGTGGATTTTGTCGTAAAGTCGGTGCTGGAACTACTTGTACTCAAGCTCATTGTAACAACAATGATTCTTTTGTAACTTTATTTAATTTAAATTCATCTTGTGCATTGATAATTCGAGTGTAAAGAGGAGAATAAGTTAATTGACACAATAACTGATTATCATATACTATTCAATCAGTTCAGACCAAAGATACATTACATAATGATCATGGTTGAACAGCTGTTTGTTCTTGTAACCATTGTGAAAATTGATCTCACCGCACTCATTCTAATAAACTATGGAGTGATGATTGACCATCATTTTGTTGATAGGGATGATCAATATTTTGAAAACGACTATGCAAATTTCCTATTTGTGGTTCAAATAATCATAATACCCTTTTTAGTATTGCTGGATCATTTAAATTAAGCGACGAAGTAAAAAAATCAGGTAGTTGTTTTTTTGCATTTATTAATTGTTGCGTTTTCCAAGAAGGTATTTCTAGGACATATGATTTACTACCATATTGTGCTGATAGAATTGTTAACGGAGTTACCGTTGTTGTAGTTGTTGATGGTAAGAGTCAAATAAATTGTTGTGAAAGTTGTGTATTATTTTCATGTAAAACACGATCAAAGTATCAATTCTTTCTAAAAAGGAGATCAATGAGGTATGTTTTCTGGCTTGCTGTCGATCACGTAATTGTTCATGGAAGACATCAACTGATAGGATGTCAAAACAGTGGAACCGATCATGTACTCATTTTTGTATACAGCATATCAAACAATAATGGCGCTTGCACGCAAGATCTATAGTAGTCATCAGCTAGATGACTTACATTATTTTCAGAAGGATAGAGTAAAGTATTATTGTCCCAAAAATGAATTGAGGATCTTCTTGTGGATCATAATGTTGTTGCTAAATCTCTTCATAAAATCAATCATTGAATTGTGAGTCATCATCCATTACATCGTTGATTAGCATCCAAGCGATCATTTACTGTTTTAGTCGTAGTCACTGTGCCATTTGCAACAAATATTCATTGTACCACGTCATTAGTATCACAATTTTCTGCTGCAAACGATATATTACCATTAGTTACAATCATCATTTTTCACGGCATATCTCATACCAACGTCGTCGTTACACGTTGATCTGGAATGATGAAAGTAAATGGTGTTGTTTCTTGTTCACCCAATCAAACTCACGCTTGAGACAATAAAAAGCCAATTGTTTGTCGATCAAGTTTTAATGGCGCTGATCAAGGATAGACAAAAGTATATGAATTGGGGATTTTTTGAAATACTAACGATCAATATTGTTCTGAGTCTACTCTAAACGATTTTGTTGCCAATGGTACTTTTGTATTAATGAATCAATCCAATAAATATGTTTTAATTGATCATCAATAAGTACTTTTTTGTAATTTTGCGTATGACGTATCAGCAAGATAGACATTATCTCACGCAATATTCGTAATCTTCGCTTCTAATCATGTATTTGTCTGCTCAGAAAACAAGATCGTATGTTGCATAAAATAAGAAGGACTCAAAGATCGTTGTCACTCACAAAGTGGTTCATTTCAAGTAATAAATTCTCTTTCTAAAAGTAAGGTTTGCGGTAATCAACCACTTTGTAGTCTTGTTTTTGCGCAATAATTAAAATGTATTCAATGTAATGATAAACGATACTGTCAGTAGATTATTGAGCCATCAGTATCAATACTCCATTGTAAAATTTGCGTCGGTGATAATAGTCATCATCACAAAAGCATTTCAAGATTTTCTCATTTATCTAACAATGCGTCTTCAATAAGTTGTAATCACGTACTCATACCAATACATGGTAAGGTTACTGTTCCGACTTCTTGTTCGTATCATGCAGGATTTCAACGAGTTACAACAAAGTCACACAGCATATTTTGTGGATTTATGAGTGTATTTATTTGTTGTGAATCGCACGATCACGTTGCAATTGTTCTCGGTGTTCCTGTCCATCGTACAGGCAAATATTCACTTGGTTGAATTGCAGGATATGATTCGACACTGCATTGTCATCATAGTGGAAATAATAACGGCGATTCAAAATGACATGATATTGTACAACCATCTCCTGACTGAGCATTTCCATCATCACATTGTTCTTCTACTGTAATTCACGAAACTGAATCGGTTCGCGTATCGACAATACCATCACCGCATGCCCACGCATCGTAACTACAAATGTCATCATCTCATCATAAAATTCACAAACAGACCCACTGCCATGTATTTGAATTTTCATCAAAGATTGGAGATCCATCTGGAATTCAGCGATCACAAAACACTGAGATATCAGCAAATGTTGTATTTTCTTGATCATAAAACAAAGACTGTAACATAGCTCATGCACATTGTCATGCCATTGCATTACCACTACCTGTACAAGTAGACGGACAACTATCACCATCATTTATATTGCCATCATCACAAGTTTCCATATACGGTATCATTCATCCACCACTACCAGGTACTAATGCATAATGCGTCACTATTCAATCTCCACATTCTGGTAGTTTACACGTATTGGTACAACTATCAGTATCAGAAAGATCACTATCATCACATTGTTCATCGTCTTCATTTCAAATAATGTTATCTATACCATCACTATCAAGAATACCATTTCCACATCAGGCAACACAGTTTTCTGTACATCACGCTATATATCTTGTCTGACATTCTGTAGGTCAAGTAGGACAAATTGTAGGATCATAAGTACAAGAAGTAACTCAATCTTCACACCACTTTCCAGTATCACATGACTCATTTCCATAGACCATTCCATCGCCACAACTTAGAGGAATACAATCTGATGAACAGTTTTCTGATCATGGATCATTCTGGTCTGAAGGATCACATAGCTCGTATGCTTGTTTTGTTCAATCTCCACAACTCAAACCATCAGTTCATTCAAGAAGACATGTTGGAGAACAACCATCACCATAACGATTATTTTCATCATCACATTGTTCATTATCATACACTGTATTGGTGTTATCATCTACACCATCAAGATCGACGTATCCATCACCACAATAGGTGATTTTACAAAATTGTGTACAAGTCGTCGTAAATCTTACCTCACACGATCATGGACATAGTGACTCATCATGAGAACATGGAATACCATTTGAACAAAACTTTCCAGGATCACATTGTTCATCATCACTATCACCTGATATATTATTTGATCAATTATTGTCTTTATATCAATCACCACACAATCAGTATGTACAATCAGCAATACAAGTTTCTGT
>CAZIUS010000020.1:0-4635 GCA_964542385.1 uncultured Candidatus Peribacteria bacterium | reverse complement strand
ACGTGTTTTACATTCACCAGGACAAATCCATGGATTATCAGTACATGAGGTGCCATTGTCACAAAAACGTCATTCATCACACTGCTCTGTTCAAGTCGTTTCTCAATCACCACATATTTCTGCTTTACAGGTTGATGAACAACTATCTCCACTTATAATATTGCTATCATCACATTGCTCATCATCAGCAGTTCAAATAATATTATCTGATCAATTAATATCAACAAATCAATCACCACATATTTCTGATAAACAGGTAGTAGAACAGCCATCTCATGGTTTATTATTTCAGTCATCACATTGTTCATTTTTTCCTGTTTGTACTACTGAATCTCCACAAAATGGTAATTGACAAAGATTTGTACATTGTTGTGATGTTCTTGGTCTACATTCTGTCGGACAGACTCATGGATCTGTAGAACAATCAGTTCAATTATCACAAAAACTTCATTCATCACAAACTTCACCATATGGAGTATCAGTATTTCCATCTCCACAAACACCACATATTTGGTATGGACCACAACCACAATGAATTGATCAAAAAATATGACTATACAAAGTATCAATCATCTCGGAAGTATAATCTTCATAATTGAATACCATATCGCAGTTTCCTTCTGAAAGACATCAAAATATTTCTAATTCTGCTAATTGTAATCTATTTGTTCATGCAAGTTGTATTCTCATATAACGCACAGAAGCTTCAAAGGGAATTATTGTTGGTCTTTGAGCAGTTCAGGTAAAATAAGTTGCGATCACACCACTTTGCGCAAGCGTAGTTGCAAGATTTGTAGACGTAAATGGTGTTGGTGATCACAAGACATAGAAATTACTTGTTTCATTTCACAAATTAGAACGATTCCATACTTTTACTTCACGGACACCATATTGACTTCATAAATCAATCTGCCACCATGCTTTGGCATCATTTCTTGTTTGTGAATAGTTTGATTTATCTGAATCAATAGCTCTTGAAGCAGATCTGCTCGATTGTGTACTACTTTGTGATACTGATTTATCAATCGCTAAATTCACATATGATGCCGATGATATGGTACGCATTAACTCTATTCATTCTTCCGTTTGTTCTACTGCAATCGTATAAATATTAACTCATGCATCTTTGGTATCATCCGCAACTGAAATAGACCATTCTTCAGGTGATAATTGACTTGTTCATACTGTTGGTAGTCCATCAGAAAGTAAAATAATGTGTTTCGTAAATCATGTATCATTTGTTGCAAAGTAGGTTTTAGCTTTATTTAATGGATCACCAAAATTTGTCGATCCTCACGCCTCTAGTGATTGAATAGCATTAATTAGGTCTGTATAATTCGTAGTTGGTGTTTGTACTGTAGTACCATTACTACTAAATTTAATCAATCATATTTTTGACACAAATCAACTATTATTCATTGATCCTGATAAGACACGTTGTACAAATTCTTGTGCTCATAATTTAGCTTTTTGCATTTTATTCCCTTCCATACTTCCTGAAACATCAATGAGCAAAAAGATACTGTGATTTCCAGTTCATCACTGACATGTTTCAAAACACCACTGACATGTTTGTTCATTTATTTTACAAAATTGATTACATTGTCCTGCACGAAGACCATTTCCTGGTCATACGTCACATTCTTCATCATCTGCTGTTCATTGTTGTTGGTCTGCTCCATTTGCATCAATTAAACCATCGCCACAATACTCGACTTTACAACTACTACTACACCCATCACCACTAATCATATTTGCATCATCACAATCTTCTTGTGCATCTTCATCCTCTTCTTCATCTATTACTCAGTCTCCACATGATGATGGCGCACATACTGGACTACAAGAAGCGGTAAAACGTGTTTGGCAAGAAGCTGGTCATCACGAACACAGTGAAGGATTATTGGTGCAATCACGTCAATCAGGACAAAATGATCAAACATCACATACTTCATCATCTTGTGTTCATAAGGTATTATCCAATCCATTTGTATCAATATATTTATCTCCACAAACAGATTGTTTACAGGCAGGCGTACAATTGTCAACCATACTGGTAACACAAGCAAATGGACAAACTGTTCAATCTGTTGTACATTCTAATTGTTCATTTGTCATACAAACACGTCATTCATCACATTGCTCATTATTTTGAATAGTTCAATTCCCACAAGTTGCATCAAAAAGAAATGGTGTTATCGGTAAACGACTGATGTTTCATCCATGATCTGTTATGGAAAGAAAACAAGTATAGACACCAGAGTTTATAGGTGATAAAAGAAGCTCCACTGTTCATGTTTGTTGTCCTCCTGTTGCGATTTGGTTTTGTGAAAGCAGTAATCAAGAACAAAGTCATGAACCATCAATTCATAAAAGTAATCATGTTCATCATTCAGTAACAGTGTAACTATTTTCATTCCAATTCATGGTAAATGAGAAATATGAGGAAATTGGACTCAATAGAGTAGTTGTAGTACTCAGAACCGTTGGTGTTCTATCATCTTGTTGCTCACGAGATGTAGTTGAACGGCTTTCCCATCGATTCGTCAGTGCAAAAGGAATAACTGCGTCATAATTACTGTCACGATCAAGTGCATTTTTAGCTATGAATATTTTTTGTAGATTGGTAATTTGTGATCGTGAAAGTGCTAATTTTCATGTAAAACGATTATCGGTAATATCTAATTCTTGCAATGTAGTCCAAGAAGGAAACAAATCATTAATATTACCAATTAAAACATTTCAAGAAGCAAAAAAATGAGTGATTTTGTTCCAAGCAGAAAATGCGGTAGGGATTGGACCTGAAAGTTCATTTTGACTAAGGTTGACTTGTTTTAGTCAGGTTAATGCATGCCATGAACTTGGAATGGTGCCTGCAAAAGCATTATTTGAAAAATCTATTTTTTCTAAACGTTTTTGTGACGACAGATCCGGATCCAATCATCATGTAAATGCATTATTAGCAACAGAAAATGAGACAAGATTTCATCGATCTTGTGCAGTTAGTTCTATCTTTCCAGACAATTGATTATTCTCTAATGACAATATTTCTAATTCCTTAAGTTGTTTCAATGACAATGGTATTCATCAGTCAAACGCATTATTGCTGAAATTAAGTTCACGGAGTAGTGATCATGAACTTCGGTGTGATGGCAAATTACCAACAAAATCATTATGAGACAAGGTCAATACTTCAAGTAGTGACTGATTCATCATTGCTAACGATCATCATAAATTATTATTATTATCAACCTTAAAATAACGCAATTTTGCCAATCATTCTATACTTGTTGGCAGAAAACCGCGAAGGTTATTTCCTTTTGCTTCTTCATCTGATGGTGCAAACAAAGACGTTATGTCATTTCTATGAAGGAGAATTGAAACAACATGTTCTTGTCACCCAATCATTTCAGTATCAATTCAAAACCAACTATTCACATTTGGGTTTTGCCATCGATTGTTTTTGTTGGTTCGTTGCATTCAAGATGTTGCCGTGTAGAAATCTCGCAAAATACGACACTCATCTTGAGGTATAGTAAGATTTTCCATAAAACAGATAGCTTGTTCACCAAGATTGTGTCATAAAACAGGTAATTCTATGGCGTTTGAAAAATTTTGTCAGTGATCTAGAACATGTACTATGCATCATTCGAATATTCATGCACCTCCAGGAACTACGGTTAATATTGTTGTTCACGTAGCAATACGAACATCGCTTATTTGCAATGATTCACATCAAGGTCATCCACTAACAAAAACAGGCATTCCTTGTTCAGATGCATTAATTGCATAACTATTTTCCTGAATACTGATTTCAAACAAATACATGCTCGTTCCAGATGCGATCAATCATCATTCTGCATTAATTACAGGAGCAATCGCATCACGCTGATTACTGCGTGATTTTACTAATATTCATTGCCATCGAGCAATCAAATCAGATGATAATGTTGCTGCATTATCAAGATCACGATCCAAAAAGTTACCATCAATTGCAAAATTGGTAAGTCATGTTCGATTTTTCCAAGCACTTGGAATTGTTCACTCTAGATTATTATTTTGGAGATAGAGATGTGTTTGTTTTGTAAATTGTGATCGTACTGTAGGAAGTGGTCCTGAAAAATCATTATCAGCAAAATTACCAAAACGAATTGGTGCTTGTTTAGAAAAAGCTGGAAGTGTATTTGCAAAAGTATTTTTACTCAGATCAATAACTTCTAGATTAGACAAATCAGTAAAAAGCGAACTCACGTCACCAGAAAACAAATTATTCTTCAGATAAAGTATACGTAATCATGGTTGAATAAGTTTTTCAAGAGATCCGTTCAATTTATTATTATGAAGATAGATTTCTTTTAATTCAGTCAGTGATGAAAACGATGGTGGCAATGGTCAAGAAAGTAAATTGTTTCATAGATTTACTCCTTGCAAACCAGTTAACAAATCAAAGATATCAGGCAACGATCATTGTAATCCATTTCATTGCCCATTCATTGCATTGGTTCAAGAACTGTTTTCAAAATGATGAAAAAAAAGTCAAGTAACCTGAAATCAGCTTCCAGAATTTGCTTGCGCACGAACTCAAAATCGATTTTCAACTTGTGGGGTAACAAACCATCATGATTTATTTTTCCG
>CAZIUS010000019.1:13542-13970 GCA_964542385.1 uncultured Candidatus Peribacteria bacterium | reverse complement strand
GGTAGAGAAATCAGCGTTGTTCAAGTTCTTGACGGAGTTTCATAGAAAGTTAAATTGTTAAAAGGTTTAATAGTTAAAATAGTGGTTTGATGTGAAAATTCAATCTATTTACTGTATTCGTCAAAAGGATAATCAACTTGTTTGGTGTCTTTTTTACGGGGAAAATCTCATCAACCAATGAGATGAAAAAGAGTTTTTAAGTACGTATATGCAGTATGTCGTGCTCCATAATGCTCAATTCTTCTCATATCAAAAGTAAAGTATTGTGGCAGCATTCAAAATCTCCATCATTGTTTTTTTGCTTTTTGCGCATATGCACTATCTTCACCAAGCGTTATTGTTTCATCAAATCAAGCTATATCGGTATGTATTGTTTTTTTTGTCATCATACATCCTCAGGCTGCTATAGGTAGAGAGGTGTGTTGAAA
>CAZIUS010000019.1:12406-13492 GCA_964542385.1 uncultured Candidatus Peribacteria bacterium | reverse complement strand
GTATACTCCAGCGACATCGAGATTGTTTTTTTGAAATGAAGAGAGTGCTTTTGCAAGAAACTGATCATCTGATAACTGGGTGTCTGCATCAAAAAAGAAAATTATTTCATGCTTTGCTTGTTCTGCTCATCTATTCCTCCCTCGTGCTGGCCCATTGGTAACACCACATTGATAAAACAGAATTTCATTTCACTTTTGATTAAACTGTTCGACTACGTGTTGTGTCTTGTCACTACTATTACTATCAGAAACAATAAGCTGAAAATGTTGATAGGTTTGTTGAGTAAGTTCTTTCAGTAATCTCGGCAATCTTTTTTCTTCATTGAGTGTAATGATTATGATACTGGCTGGAGGTAGTAATTCGGTATTGATTTTTTTCATCATACTCGTACTTTGTAAAATGAAACAATATCAATTTATTCTGATTTTACAAATGTACATCGTGTGTGAGTGAGTAGTAGGGACATGAAAAACAACACAATCAAAACTTTTAGTTGATTACTTGCGTGCACAATATCCATGACAAGAAGTGAGTTGGACCAGAGAACCGGAAGGGACTGAGTTTGATGAAGAAATGCAACCACTGACCGATGTGTATTTGTATGCAGCAGCAAGAGCTCAATTATTGGGTTCATTGATAAAACCAGCGTTGGAACGTGGTGCTTGGGTGGTTAGTGATAGAAATGTTTGTTCTACTCTCGCGTATCAATGATGGGCTCAGGGAATGGGAATGGAAACGGTTTGGAAAATTAATGCGCCAGCGGTTATGAATGTTGCTCCTACTAAAATCTTTTTTTTTGATTTACCAGTAGAAATCGGTCTTGCGAGAACGTTTGACAAAGACGGCGATAAGTGGGAAAAACTTGATAAGCCATTTTTTGAAAAAGTTTATGAAGGATATGAAAAAATTCCAGAATATACTGATTTGTGACGTTTTTATTTGCGTATTGATGCAAATGGGAGCATGGAAGAGGTTCATAAAAGAGTTCTTGAATGATTAAAAATGCCAAGATCATGGGATTGGTAGATTGAAAAAGAGATGTAAATAGATATTGAAATTATTGGAAATTAAGGTATGTTGGTTAT
>CAZIUS010000019.1:0-12296 GCA_964542385.1 uncultured Candidatus Peribacteria bacterium | reverse complement strand
GTTTCAAACGATCCATAGTACTATTTCTTTCTATGATTTTCTATATTATAATTTCAGTTAAACTTTATTTTCTTTTTTTAAAACAATGGGAAAAGACTTTCTTTCATACTTTCTTTTGATTGCAGCTGCAGTGGTCGCTTATACAGCGGTTTCTGATTATTTGGATCGTACATTAAACGCCAATTTTACTACTTCTACAGTAACGCAAGTAAATAAAACAGCTGAAAAAGAAATTAAATGAGAGTGAGTAGAATACTCAGTTGGCCTTACAGAAGAAGATGAAAAATAATTACATGCGTTATCATATTATCACCTTATTTCCAGAGTTGTTCGATTCATTTGTAGCAACCTCACTTTTGGCTAAGGCTTGTGAAAAAGGGCTTATTGAATTTGTTTTTATAAATCCAAGAGACTTTTGTACAGACAAACAACGTCAAGTGGACGACGAGATTTATTGATGATGAGTTGGTTTGTTGATAAAAGCGCAACCGGTTATTGATGCTTTAAAATCTGTCATGCTAACAGTACATCCTGCAACATGTGCAGTTGTTATGCCTGCACCTTCGACCGACTATTTTTGACAACAAGACGCACATAGTTGGACAGAAAAATATACTGATATTGTTTTTATTTGTGGGAGATATGAGTGAATTGATCATCGTGTCGATTTGTGGTGTAAACAAACTTTTGGCAATGATTTTTACAAAGTCTCTTTGGGTCAATTTGTGACGCTTGGAGGTGAAGTTCCGTCAATGATGATCATTGAAGCAACGGCAAGATTATTGCCATGAGTTATCAATGATGCGGTAAGTCGACAAGACGAAAGTTACCGTCCAGATAAATGATGATCAAATATCGAATATCCGCAATACACCAGACCAGAACTCATAGAATGAATGCGTGTTCCAGATGTGTTATTGAGTGGACATCATGCCAACATAGACAAACGGAAAAATTCTCTTGCAAAATAGATTTCAATCAGTATATTGTCACGTATTGCCAAAGACAGCAGGTGTCAATAAATCCTGCCGAGGTGACTGATTATAGCTTCCACAAAGCAATTTGTGATGTTGTTCTGTCGCCTTTCAGCGGCTTTTTTTTAATTTAAAAAATCATTAGATTTTTTGAATCGAAAAATTGAGTAATTTTTTTTTATTTTCTGTTGATAATGCCATTACTAAAAGCACAAAAAAGAGAGCTTGCTAAAACGTATGCGCAACAAATGCTTCAGGGGAAAAATGTTACCGTACTGGTATTTGATAAAATTCCAGTAAATGAGGTTAATGCCCTAAGAATGAATGTTGCAGATGCACAGTGAGTTTTGCAAGTGGTTAAGAAAAGAGTTTTCTTGAAAGCTACTGAAGGTGTTTTGGATGGACTTACTCTTGATCAAGCTGGTACGACAACTATGTTGTTATATAGCTACAATGATGCAGATGAATATGCACCATTGAAAGCGGTTCAGTGAATGATTAAATCTTGGAAAAAAGAGAAAAAAGAGTATGTCTTATGATATATCTGATGATGGTTTGAAAAAGATTGGAAACAATGAGCTTGGGTTGAAGAACTTGCTAGTCTTCCTACAAAAGAAGAATTGGTTGGAAAATTCTTGTTCTTATTGAATCATCCTATGAGTTCGTTTGCAAGAGCACTTCAAGCTATTGCTGACAAAAAAGCAGAGTAACGAAAAATGAAAAATTTATAATGAAAAATTGTTTATTGTTCTGTATTCTGGAGTCTGTTATCTAGAATCTAGAATCTATAGTCTAAAGTCTTTTTTATATTTTATATTATATTATCATGTCTGACGAAACAACAACATTATCTGCAAGTGCGCAGAAAATATTTGATCTTGTAAAAGATCTTTCAGCGATTGAACTTAGTCAACTCGTTAAAGCATTAGAAACTGAATTTGGTGTATCTGCTGCAGCTCCAGTAATGATGGCTGGTGGTAGTGCTGGTGGTGATGATTCAGGAGCGAGCGACGCTGTTAGTGTCGAACTTACTGAAATTGGTCAACAAAAAATTGCAGTTATTAAAGTAGTAAAAGAAGTTCTTGATATCGATCTTAAAGCAGCAAAAGATATGGTTGAAAAAGCACCAGTATTTATCAAGGAAAAAATCTCTTCTGATGATGCAGAAATTCTTAAAGGGAAACTTGAAGAAGCATGAGCAACAGTTAGTTTGAAATAATTTTTTATTTTTCCCTTGTAATCCCCATGTCTATTGCTCAATGATTAATTGATGCAAAAGTTCTCTTTGGTCATCCGAAAAACTATTCCAATCCAAAAACGAGAGCATCTCGAGCTGGTATTTCAGGAAATAGTGTTGTGTTTGACGAAGCTACTGTTGCACAACAAATAGAAAAAGCGAAAAGTATATTCAAAGCTGCTAAAGAAAAAAACGTTGATGTTTTGATCTTGTGTGAAAAAGAAATTTACAAAACAGAAATAGAACTACTTGGTGCTGAAGCATGATTTCATTATATGAATCATAAAATTCCTGCTGGAATATTATCAAATTTTGATACATTACTTATGAGAATTAAAAACCTCAAAGAAATGAGATCATACGTAACCAGTGAATCATTTTCATTGCTCACTAAAAAAGAACAGAATATGAAGAAAAGAGATCTTGAAAAAGTAGAAAAAGTCTATAAATGAGTAGTAAATTTAAGAAAAAAACCAGGATTAGTGATTATTGTTGATGGTCAATTGATGCAAAAGTTTGTAAAAGAAGTTGTTTCTACAAAAACTAATGCTGTTGTATTAACTTCTTCAAATTTCAATCTTTTTACTGATATTCATCTTGTTACTTGTAATGTAAATAGTCAAAGATCTGTTGATTTTGTTCTCAAGGCAATTACCAAATAATTAAAGTGTAAAAACATTTTATCTTGCTCTTGTTATGGTAGAACTTGATAAACAGCTTGATGGTTTGATTGATGATCAATACGTTCCAAGTTCAGTTGAAACAAAAAAAGCAGTATTGATGTACTTCTTTGTGGGAATAGTAGCTGCTTTGTCAAAAGAATCAGTGACTCCTTACGAGTATTTTCATCTAAAACAAGCATTGTGATGGTGGGTGATTTTCTTTATCTCAATACCATTTGCAATTCTGTTTGTATTGACTCCATGGATTTGGTTGTTGTTACTTCCTTTTCTTGTTTTTCTTTTGTATTTGGTTGTTTGGATATTGTTTGTCAAACAAGCATATGAATGAAGATATGTGTTGGATGAAGATAAGATAGTGCTTCCTATATTCGCCGCAATTGGTGGATGGATGTTGAGTATATTTGAACTTGAGGTAAAATGAACTACAGACAAAAAAGAATCAAAAAGTGAAGAAATAATTGTCGATAATAAAACCTGATTTGAAACTGATTAAAATGTATTTTTATTTTTGTTATTGTATATGGCTGGTGTAGATATGTGATTGCTTAAAGAACTCAGAGCTGCAACAAACGCTCCTTTGAAAGATTGTAAACAAGCTTTGGAAGATTCTGGTAATGATTATGCAGCTGCTCAAGAATGGTTAAAAGAAAAAGGAATTTTGAAGGCAGCATCAAAAGCTGATAGAGTTACAAAAGAATGAGTAGTAGTTGTAAGAACGTTCTGAAATAAAACAGTTGGTACAAAACTTGCTTGTGAAACAGATTTTGTTGCGAAAAATGAGATATTTTGATGACTAGCGGTAAATGTTTTGGAAATTGCATCAAAAAGCGGACCAGTTGCTTCAATTGCAGAACTTGATTCTGGAATTAAAAACGAGATTGATGAAATGTTGCAATCAAATTTTGTTGCTATTGGTGAAAATATGCAAGTTGCTGATTTGTTCGTTCGTGAATGAACCAGTGTTTCTTATGTTCATCCAGGTAATAAACTTGTTGCTGTTGTGTTTTATGATGGTGATGAACAAAAAGCTAAAGCTGCTGCAATGCAGATTGCTGCAATGAATCCTACATACTTGCAAGTTGAAGATATTCCTGCTGATCAACGTGATGAAGCAAAAGCTCGCCATACTGAAGAAGTTGCTGCATCTGGAAAACCAGCTGATATAGTTGAAAAGATTGTTGCATGAAAATTAGCAAAAGAATGGAGTGAAATAGTATTGCTTGAACAAGTATCGATCTTAGATGAAACAAAGAAAGTTAAAGAAATGCTTGGTGATACAAAATTACACTCTTTTGTAAGATATGCTATTTGATAAAAATTGTAGCTTTTGGTTTACATAGTGCGTGATATATCTTTGGGAGGAGGTCTATATCGGTACACAATAATTACTTATTTATTTTACCTATCATCGTATGAAAAAATTTTATGAACTCGTGTGTGTAATTGATGCTCGTCTTTCAATGGATGAAATTCGTGGTCAGTTTACTATGATTGAAGGTTTGATTGGTGACACTAAAGTTGCAATAGATGATATGGGATTGCTTCCGCTTGCATACCCGTTAAAAGGACAACAACAAGCTTATTTCATTTCATATGCATTGCATATAGAAACAGATTTGTTAACTGAATTAAAACATGCTCTTTCTATTGAAAAATCAGTAATGAAATTTCATTTGTTTTGATTAAAATCAGCAGAATCTTTTCTTAAATTTGCTGACTTGAAAAAAGCTTATGCAGATATTGCTCCTAAAGTAGAAGAAATCGAGGAAGAGGAAGAGGAAGAAGAGTCAAAACCAGTATTGCAAGTAGAATCTAGTGATGATGAATAATAGTATATAGTTTTTTATTTTTCTTTTTATCCATGTTTTTCGTGAAAAAAAAGAATTTCTTCTTTACCAAACAACGTGAAGAATTAATTCATTGGAAATCAATTGATCTCTTGAGAAAATACACCACAAGATTTGGTTTTATTAAACCAAGAAAATACACTGCTGTATCAGTAAAACAACAGAAAGCACTTAGAAACGCAATTATTAGAGCAAGAGAACTTTGACTCATTCCATATGTTAGATAGACTTATTTTTTTTATTTTCTCATACGATTCTCATGCCAGGTAAGCTTAATAGAATTAGAAAATACAAATGGTTGAAAAGACTTCGTACGCATTGATTTTTCTCAAGAATGGAAACACCTACAGGAAGAAAAGTGCTCCACAAAAGAAGACTAAAATGAAGACATCAACTTGTTGTTCGTGATTTTAAAAAAGGTCGTTGATAAAAAGCGTTTTTGATATAATATGTTTTATATCATCGTAAGCTATAGCTCGCCTTTTAGTTACGAATGTTGTTATGATTCTTGCCATAAATTATTTATTTTGTCATTAATTCCTTTGTTGATCATAGGGATTTTTGGTGTTTTCATTATAGATAATTAGTGACAAATCTTTATTAAAAATTGCTTTTCACTTAATAATAGTTTTTTACTCTCAATTGCTGCAATGAAAAAGAAATTCTCATCGACGGAGGTTCAAACCTACGGTGAAAAATATGGGAGAATGTATCTTTCCCCAGAAAAGAAATTTGCTGCATTTCCGGATCTACTTGCTACCCAAAAGGTAGGTTTTTCTGAGTTTTTGGATACGTATATGCAAAAACTGTTTGAAGACATCAATCCAATTCATGATATTGCTGGAGATAAGATGGCTTTGTCTATTTCTGATATAAAAATTTGAACACCAATAGACCCGATAGATGTTTGTAAAAGAAAAGAACTCACGTACGGTTGAATTATGACTTGAAAACTAAAACTCAGCGATACTGAAGCAAATAAAACATTGTTTAATAAACCAGTTAACATCGGTATTATGCCTTTGATGACTCCATGGGGTTCATATATAATCAATGGTGTAGAAAGAGTTATTATTTCTCAAATTATTAGATCATACGGTATCTTCTATAACTTTGACAAAAGAAATCATACACAATCTTTTAAGGTTATTCCTGAAAGAGGTTCTTGGTTGGAAGTGTTTACTGAAAAATCAGGAACAATTGTCGTAAGAGTTAATAATTCTAGAAAATTTCTCGTTACAGCTTTGCTTAGAGTATTCGGTTTTGAAACCAATGAAAGTATTAAAACAATGTTTACTGAATTGGTTGATGAAGAAGATTTTGATTATATTGAACAAACATTATTGAAAGATACGACAACAAACGCTGAAGATGCTGCAGTATATATCTATAATAAAATTAGACCAGGTGAAATTATTGATGCGGATAGTGCTTTGGATTATATCAAATCATTGTTTCTTGATGAACAAAAAATCTTTCTTGGTGCTGTAGCAAGACGTAAAATCAATGTTAAACTCAATCTTGAAAAACCAATCAATGAGTCTGCTTCTCATATTTTTGATGTACAAGATATGATTGCAGCAATTAGATATTTGGTTAACTTAGCAAACAAGAAAAGAAATTTTTTCTACGACGATATCGACCACTTAGCAAATAGACGTATTAGATCTATGGGTGAAATACTCTATGCACATCTTACACCAGTAATGAGAAAGTTTGTAAAGAGTGTGAAAGGGAAATTGAGTATTTTGAATCTTGATGAACAAATCAAACTAACCAGTTTGGTGAATTTCAAGATTATTGATAATTCGATTAAAAGCTTTTTTGCTACATCGCAATTATCTCAGTTCCTAGATCAAATTAATCCTGTAGCAGAAATTGAACATAAAAGAAGAATTACTGCTCTCGGACCTGGTTGATTGAAAAAAGAAACAGCGACGTTTGAAGTGCGTGATGTTCATCAGTCGCATTATGGAAGAATCTGTCCTATTGAAACACCAGAATGACAAAATATTGGATTGGTAGTTTACCAATCGTTGTATAGTAAAATTAATGAGTATGGGTTTATCGAAACTCCTGCTATGAAAGTAAAAAATCGAGTATATCCAGTTGCAGACCAATTAGTTAATAAAATTGTAGAACAAGATATTCTCGATGAAAAAGGAAAAGTGATTGTTGCAGAAGAAACGTATATTGATGAAAAAGCTGCAGCGTTAATTGAAAAACAACATGGAAAGTCTACAGAAAAATTTATGGTTAGACCGTATTTGACTGGTGAAGTAGAATATATTTCTCCTGAATATGATGAAAAATATATTATTGCGGATATTTCAACACCAGTTGATGAATACAATAATATCTTGATTAAGCGTGTTCCTGGTAGACATTTTATGAACATGGAAATTTTCCACGTTAATGATATTTCTCACGTGGATGTTAATCCTTCACAAATTTTCAGTCCAAATACTTCGATCATTCCTTTTGTGGATCATGATGATGCGGTTCGTGCTTCGATGGGTACCAATATGCAACGTCAAGCGGTACCATTGGTAAAACCAGAAGCTCCATTTGTGGGTACTGGGTTGGAAGGTGATATTGCTGAAATGACGTATGCTGTTGTTAAAGCAGAATGAGAAGGTGAAGTTACCTATGTAGATGCAAAAACTGTTAAAATTAAATATAAAAAATGATGACTCAATGTTTACGAAGCGGTTACCTTTAAAAGATCAAACCAAAAATCAGTAATTCACCAAGTACCAAAAGTATCTGTTTGACAAAAAGTAGAAAAAGGTACTGTTTTGATTGAATGACCTTCGGTTTGTGATGGTGAGGTTGCGTTGTGAAAAAATCTTAGAGTTGCCTTCATGTGTTGGGAATGATATAATTATGAAGATGCGGTTATTATTTCTCAAAGATTGGTTAAAGAAGATGAATTGACGTCTATTCATATTGATGAGTACGAGATTGAAGTATCAGATACCAAACTTGGTCCTGAAGAAACAACAAACGATATCCCTGGTGTTTGATTGAATAAATTGAAAAATCTTGATGAAGACGGTATTATTAGACTTGGTGCGGTAGTAAAATGATGAGATCTTCTTGTGGGTAAAATATCACCAAAATCTGAGTGAGAATTGAGTCCTGAAGAGAAATTGATTCAAGCGATATTCTGAGATAAATCAAAGAGTTTTAAGGATAGCTCATTGTATCTTCCTGCGTGAAGTGAATGAAAAGTGATCGAAGTAGTTACTTTGGACGCAAAAAAATGAGATAATCTTTCTGCTTGAGTAAGAAAGAAAATTAAAGTCTATGTTGCAGCGACGAGAAAAATTGAAGTAGGTGATAAATTGGCTGGTAGACACGGAAATAAAGGTATTATTTCTATCATTGTACCTGAAGAGGACATGCCGTTTACAGAAAATGGAGAACCAATTGATATTATCTTGAATCCGTTGTGAGTAGTATCTCGTATGAATATCTGACAAGCTCTCGAAACACAATTGTGATTGATTGCTAAAGCACGATGACAAAAATTTGCGGTACCATTGTTCTCTGATTTTGGACCAGATCATTTGGAAAAAATGATGCTTGCGACAGGATTCAGTAAAAACGGTAAAATGACTCTTTGTGATGGTAGAACATGAATTGCATATATGAACCAAGTAACTGTTTGATACATGTATATTTTGAAACTCGTCCACATGGTAGAAGACAAAATCCATGCAAGATCAGTTGGTCCTTACTCATTGATTACACAACAACCGCTCGGTGGTAAAGCAAGAGATGGTTGACAACGTTTCTGAGAAATGGAAGTGTGGGCATTGGAAGCATATTCAGCAGTATATACGCTACAAGAAATGCTTACTATCAAATCAGATGATGTTATATGAAGAAATAAAACCTATGAAGCTATTGTAAAATGAGGTAAAATTAGAGTAGCAGGTCTTCCAGAATCATTTAATTTGGTGACATACTTATTTAAATGACTTTGACAAAATATATTACCAATTAGCCAAGAAACAATCGATGATATTCATCATGAGAGAATTGAAAAAATAGTACAATTATGATTGAAATGAATTACAGGAAGAGATGCTGTGGATGAACGTGATATAATTGCTTCTTGATTGAAACATGAAATCGAAGCAGAAGAAAAAATGGAAATGATGGAATCGGTTGTTGAAGAACTCAAAGAACATGGTGATATTGATGACTAAAAAATAATTTTGCTCTAATATAGCAAATGCATCTTAAATTAAGAATAATAATTTGGTGCATTTGCTACGTAGTAAATTGCCGTTTGGGCTCAAATCTACATACCAAATTTAATCGCAATTTACTCTAATCTCATATATAATTTTTTATATTTCATGCACGTATGCAGAAAAAATCATTTGATGGCTTAATGGTAAAGCTTGCATCTCCAGAAGATGTGAAACAATGGTCTCATGGGACTGTAGAGTCACCAGATACTATAAATTATAGAACCTGAAAACCAAAACAAAAAGGTCTTTTTTGTGAGGCAATTTTTGGTCCTATGAAAAACTACGAATGTAGTTGTGGTAAATATAAGTGAGTAAGATATAAATGAATCGTGTGCGAAAGATGTGGTGTAGAAGTGACGACATCGAGAGTAAGAAGAGAAAGAATGGGACACATTGAACTTGCGGCTCCAGTTGTTCATATTTGGTACTACAAAGCAACACCGTCAAGAATCGGTTTGTTGTTGAACTTGTCGACCAATGAAATCGAGAAAATTTTGTACTTTGTAAAATATGTTGTTACCGAAGTACAAGAAGATCAAAGAAAAAATATTATTGCAACCTTGGATAAGGATTATGCAAATAAGATTAATGATTTGGATAAAATCTATGAACAAGAAGTGAAAAAAGCATCAGATGAAAGCGGTGATGAGAAAACAGAAACGAAATGAAAGAAAAAAGAATGAGTGATGAGAAATGATGAAATGATCAGAGTATATGCAGAAAACAAGTCTATGCTTGAAAAAGAATATAGTAGAATTAAATCAATCCTTTCAAATCTCAAAATGGGATCAACTATTTTGGAAAGTGATTATAGAAATATTTTCTATAGATTTGACGGTGCGTTTACGTTTGCTTCTGGTTCACAAGCATTGCTTACATTGTTAAAGAAAATCAATGTTCAAGAAGATATTACGTCTACTCTTGAAAGTTTTGCTGGATACAAAGGTGAAGAAAGAAAGAAAATGTTTAAGAAAGTGAAATTATTGATTAACTTGTTTGTTTCTGAAGTAAGACCTGAATGGATGGTGTTAAGTCGTTTACCAGTTATTCCACCAGATCTTAGACCAGTAGTACAACTTGAGTGAGGGAAATTTGCTTCTTCTGATGTAAATCTTTTCTATAGACGTGTCTTGATGAGAAATCTCAGATTGAAGAAAATGATTCAAGTGGGTATGCCAGATGTCGTAAAGAAAAATGAGATTAGATTGTTGCAAGAATCAGTAAACAATCTTATGGTGGGAGAAACGGCAAATACAGGAAAAACAGGTGCAGGAATTAAAGTCTTCAAATCTCTTACGGATATGCTTTCTGGTAAAGAAGGTATCTTCAGAAAGAATTTGCTCGGGAAAAGAGTTGATTATTCTGGACGTTCGGTAATTACCGTAGGACCAAATTTGAAACTTGATGAATGTGGACTACCATTGTACGTTGCAGTAAAGATGTTTACGCCATTCATTATCTGAAAACTTATTGAAAGAAAAATTGCACATACACCAAAACAAGCTGAAAAACTTATTAAGGATGAAAATCCTATTGCGCTCAGAATACTTGAAGAAGTAATCAAAGATAAATATGTGTTATTGAATCGTGCTCCAACATTACATAGACTTTCGATCCAAGCATTTAAACCAAAATTAATGCCAGGTAAAACAATCAGAATTCATCCGTTGGTTACTCCTGCGTTCAATGCGGATTTCGATGGGGATCAGATGGCTGTCCATTTGCCATTGTCTGATGAATCACAACGTGAGGCTAGAGATCTTATTGCATCTGATAAGAATGTTTTGAAGCCAGCTTCTGGTGAACCGGTTATTACGCATTCGCAGGATATGGTGATGGGTATTTACTATCTAACAGATGATAGTAATGCAAGTAAAGAAATTCAAGGTCGTTTTTCTTCAATTCCAGACGCATTAGAATCGTTTTGGTCTGGAAATATTACGATTAAAGATAGAATTATCCTCTTTTTATGATCTGTTCAACTTGAAACTACCTTGTGAAGAGTATTGTTTAACTCAGTACTACCTGAAAAAGTTGGTTATATTAACGAAAAAGTGGTAAAAAGATGAATTAAAAAAGTACTTGATAAAATTTTCGATTTATACGGAAGAGAAGAAGTAGTTCGTGTAGCAAATGATTTGAAAGATCTTTGATTTAAGTATGCTACGTTGGCTGCGGTTACTATGAACACATTTGATCTTAAAATTCCACCAGAGAAAGGTGAAATCTTACGTGATGCAAGTGAAAAAGTAAATGAAATTCATAACAGTTGGTATAAATGATACGTATCAGATGAAGAAAAACATAGACAAATAATTACGAAATGGAGTGATGCAAAAGCACTTATTGAAGAATTAGTAAGAGCATGATATGAATCTTCAAACAACATTTTCCAACTTATTGATTCATGAGCGAGAGGTACGTGGGGACAAATGACACAGATGGCTGGTATGAAGTGATTGGTTGCTTCTCCATCTGGTGAAATTATTGAACTTCCTATTAAATCTTCGTTACTTGAATGATTTAGTCCGATTGAATACTTTATTTCTGCGCATGGTGCGAGAAAAGGTAAAGCTGATACGGCATTGAGAACTGCTGAATCTGGTTACTTAACAAGAAGATTGGTAGATGCGTCTCAAGAACTTATTGTAAGAGAACATGATTGTAAAACTGAAGAATACTTGTTGATCACAAAGGATGAAGCTGAAATGAGAGGTGAACAGTTTGGTGAATTGATTTTTGGTAGAGTTGTATCATCTGATGTATTTGACAATGATGGTCTCTTGATTTGTGAAGCATGAACAATGATCAATAAATCAATACTGAATATTATACTCGCTTCAGGTATCGATATGATAAAAGTAAGAAGTTCATTGACTTGTCATACGATCAACTGAGTTTGCCAACAATGTTTTGGTATGGATCTTTCAAACAGAGCAATCGTTGAATTCTGAAGTCCTGTATGAGTTATTTCTTCACAATCTATTGGTGAACCTGGTACACAGTTAACAATGCGTACGTTCCATTCATGATGAGTAGCGAATGTAGAATGAGATATGACACAAGGTATTAAAAGAATTGAAGAACTTTTTGAGGTAAGAAATCCAAAAAAACCAGCAATTATCGTTCCGTTTGATGGAACCGTCTTTATTTATGAATCAGCTAAGAAAGTAGAAATTGAAATCGTTTCTGAGCCACAACCAAAGACGTATATCGTTAAAGAATGATATAATTGTGATGTTACAGTAGGTGATGAAATTAAAAAGTGATGAAAATATGCAAAAAATTGA
>CAZIUS010000018.1:10286-14073 GCA_964542385.1 uncultured Candidatus Peribacteria bacterium | reverse complement strand
CCTTCCTTCTACATTCATTCATCTTCGACATTTCAGATTATATGATTGTAAAAGTTCTACTTCACTTTGTTTAAGGAGTGACTTGTTTTTTACTTTGTCTTTAATTTCGAGAAGTTGTGACCAAATTTCTGATTTTCATTCTTTAACTACTTGATCTCTTATGGTAATCAGAAAATTTGCATAGTCACTATTATCTTCTTTCAAGATTTGAGAAACGTGTGTTGTTATATTTTTATTAGAAGCGTTTCAGAGTCTATTTGCTAATTCTGTTTCAAGACCTTGTCTGTATATTTTTGCTTGATCGAAAGAAAATTGTTTCATGAGTAGCGTTAGGGTGATAAATATCGTTTTATAAATATTTATCACATAAAGTCAATATAATTTTTACACTTATGGATTGCCACGCTCCTTCGTCGTTTATCCAGCACCAAGCTGGACTTGCAATGACGGGAGTGAGTGAGGACTCGCAATGACGTCTAAATCCACAACATAACTTTCATGCTATATTCAAATAACACTCTGTATTCAATAACACGTTTTGCGAAGCCGACGAAGTATGGGATGTACTGCCCTTTTACGCCGTTGGTGAGGATCCCGTCGCGCGTGCCGAGCGCGATTGCGAGTTTGTCTCGGTTCTTCAGTGGCGGATATTGTTTGTTTTGGATTCACTGGATGCGATCAGCAATGAGATGACCCATACGTCTTCATTCAAACATGGCGTTGTGCGCAGTAGCGATGAGTCCGTGACCAGCAACGTCACCACATCAATAAATATGATCATGATCGACTGGCGTGTATTTATCAGAAAAACTCAGGTGTGGTTTGAAAGATTCGTCATTGAGTTTGATTCATCGACTAACAATCGTCATGTCTGACTGAAAGATTTCTCATGATTGTAATGTAATGGTGTCGGTTCAGATGTCTGCTACTCTAGCATTGAGAATTATGTCGATGGTATGTTTCTTGAGTCGTGAAATAGTGGTGTTTGAAATATACTGACTGAGACGATCAAACAATCTTTCTCTGCTATGAATAATACGTACGGTTTGATCTGGACGTTTGCGCAGTCCGATGGTTGCAGCAATTTCGATGCCGGTATAACCACCTCAGACAATAGTAATTGTTTTTGTTTTTGGATCGCTGAGTTTGGCATTGATGACTGGAATATCGTCAGCATAACGCACAGCAAAAGCATTTTTTTCTCGTTCTGGATTGTCGAAGAAGTTGGTGCGTGACCCTGTCGCGATAACTGCGTAGTCAAACGTTCGAATTTCTCAGCTTTCTGTGGTGAGTTGGTGTGATTCTATTGATTGAATTTTGGTTTGGATGTATTCTTCAGGGTATCGTTTTGCATATGAAATTTGCATCGCATCAAGACGAGATTGTGGAGCAAGAATTGCTTCGTGGAGTGCTGGAATATGACAAAAATGTGAAGGCTGTTCAAAAAGTTTGATAGTAACATTTTTTCAAAGACGTTTACGAAGCACGAGTAAAGCACTGAGGCCGGCAAAACTTCATCATATAATTGCTATGGTGGTGTGTGACATGAAGAGAGAGGAAGTAGAGAAGAAATCGAGAGGAAGAAGAAGGAAGAAGAAGGAAGTAGAGAGGAAATCGATCGATTCTTCAAATGTGCAGAATGCTTATTTTTTAGGATGAGGAAAAAGTTATTTATTGTGTTTACTTATTTTATAACATGCCCGAAGAATAATTCAAAAAGAAATAATTCACGCTGTAGCAAGGGTAAATCGTCATCATCGGAGAATTGGAGGATTGCCACAAGGGATAATCGTATTAATACCACATAACGCTTCGTTTTTTTCTCGTAATTTTAATTCAGTTCATCGAATATAAAAGCTGAATGCTATTCAGATAAGCGCAATTGGTAGTATCGTTTTTCGAATTGCAGTGTTTTTTTCATACAGCGCAATACCACTAATTAGCACTAGTGGAAATAAACATATTCTTGTATACCGACATAATGTACATGCTAATGCACCATTTGCGCTATTGAAGAGATCTCATGATAGTATATTGTGTAATGGATCTCAAAAGTTTCCAATATAGATTGATCATAAAGTTCATAAAAGACTAATGATGAATATAAGTTTTAGAAATTTCATACAATTCAGAATAATAAAAAATTACACTTGTTTTGCGTTTCGTTCTTCAATCAAGACCTGTTCTTCGTCTCGCGCGATTTTTCATGCATTCGTGAGGAGTACTTTTTGATGACCTATTCATGCAAGCAGTACTTTGTCTCATGGTTTTGCAATCAGGCATGCATAACGAATTGCAGTACGTCTATCAGGTAAGATAGCAAAGGTTGATCATTCTTGTCTCTGGATACCAGGAAGGACATCGCGTATTATTTGTCGTCTGTCTTCATTTGCTGCATCGTCGTCAGTGAGGATAATAATATCTGCAATTCTGTCTGCCACACGTCACATATTTGGTCTTTTTTCACGATCTCTTTCGCCAGGAGCGCCAAACAAACAAATAACACGTCATCATTTTTTAATTGATTCTAAGTAACTTAACATCATTTCAAGTCCGTTTGGTGTATGTGCGTAATCAATATATCGGTCAATACCTCACAAATGAACGTGATGTTGTCTTCATTTTGCTTGAACGTATGTAGGAATGTGTTCTAATATCGTTGTTAATGGAATACCTGCTCATAAAACCAATCAAATAGCAGCAAGCACGTTTTGTATATTAAATTTTCCTACTAAAGGTGTTTTAATCTGATGTTTATGTCCCATAAAATTGAGTATAAAATCGGTATGTTTTTCGTGTTCAACAATATGTGAAGCTTGTAATTGTGCATTATTTCCAAACCCAAACGTATATGTTTTTCAAAAACGCATACGTTGCGATCGTCTTTTTCCAAAGTCATCATCAAGTGGTAAAACTGCCGTTCATTTATTACCTGATTTTTGTAATTTGTAGAAAAGTTTTTGTTTTGTCGATGCGTAACGATCTATATTTTTGTGATAATCAAGATGTTCTGCGGTAATATTAGTCAATCCTGCACAATGAAATGGCACATAATCAAATCTACTTTGTTCTAATCAGTGAGAACTTACTTCAATGACTGCGTGTGTACATCAGTATTGTACTGCATTTTCTAATATGTTTTGTAAATCCATAGGATCATAAGAGGTCATTTTTTCAACTCATTCAACTTCTTTTCAGTCAATTTCTGCACCGGTAGTACCGATAAATACTGTTTTGTATCATGCTGATCTCAGCAAATGATAGACCAAAGTACATGTAGTCGTTTTGCCGTCTGTGCCCGTTACTCAAACAATAAACAGTTTTTCTGCTGGATAATGATGTATATGAGCAGCAAATTTTGCTCTTATTCTCTTATATCGACGATAGGGAAGCGTGTCTCTGAGGATTGACTTGATCGTGGAGAACATAGGGGAAGGAAGTTGTAAATGGAGAAGCGTTGTAAATGCGGAAATGGAGGAAATGGAGGAAGATTAGTTATGAACTTTATGAAAGTTTATTAAAAAAACAATTTCAAATAAAGAATTTACGTGTAGTTGCATTGTGAATTGTCGCGCTTCACTGCGTTCCGCTCACCATGACGGACAATAAAAAAACTCCACACGTATGTGCGGAGTTTTTCTGTATCGTCATAAGACGAAAAGACATAAAGAAAAAACAATTAGTTTTTTCTTTGAAAAAATTGCCATAGGCAATTCTTATCTAACAGCCTTCTTGAAATCAGAACCTGCTTTGAATGTAGGAACGTTCATTGCTGGGATGTTGATTT
>CAZIUS010000018.1:8408-10186 GCA_964542385.1 uncultured Candidatus Peribacteria bacterium | reverse complement strand
TTGAAATCAGAACCTGCTTTGAATGTAGGAACGTTCATTGCTGGGATGTTGATTTTTTCAGATGGTTTTCTTGGGTTTACACCAACTCTTGCTTTTCTAGCAGATTTTTTGAAAGTACCGAACCCTTGGATTCTTACTTCATCACCTTTTTTAACACTAGTTACTACTGCATCAACGAAAGTGTTGATCATTTCTCCAGCTACTCTTTTTGATACACCAAGTTTTGCAGCGAGGTGAGCGATAAGTTGTGTCTTAGACATAGTTAATATCAGAAAAATAAAAGACAACTGCATACTAGAGCTCTTTTGCTAATTTGCAAGATAATTATTGGTATTTATTCATCTTTTTTATATGTCTGTTTTTATTTGATTTATTGGCTTATAGATGTCATTATAAGTCTATTATATGTACATAGTTGCAAAATAAATTGATTGACATTATTTTTTTTTGATGTAGTATTTTATTTATTTCTCTTTAATTTATAGTTTAATTGACTAGTATGAATGTATATTTTTTTAATTATAATCACAATTATGTTTACTAACACATGAGATAGTCAGGTTGATTCATTGATATTGTCTGAAATTAAAAGACAAATCGAAGGAATGGAACTTATTGCGAGTGAGAATTATCAGTCTCCTGCAGTACTCGGTGCTCAGGCAACAGTTTTTGCGAATAAGTATAGTGAATGAACACCAGGAAGAAGGTATTATGGAGGACAAGAAAATACTGATCTTATCGAACAACTTGCAATCGATCGTGCAACTGCATTATTCCACGCAGATCATGCAAATGTTCAACCACTGAGTGGTGCTGCAGCAAATATCTGTGCATACGCTGCATGGTTAGAGCCATGAGATACAGTTTTGTGAATGGATCTCACTCATGGATGACATCTTACGCATGGTTCTCCTGTGACGTATATGTCAAAAGTGTTCAATTTCGTCCGTTATGGAATTTCTGATATGACAACAGGAGCGCTTGATTATGAAGCGATTCGTCGTACTGCTTTGGAAACCAAACCAAAAATAATTCTTGCATGATTTAGCGCATACCCTAGAGAACTTGATTATGTGAAATTTGTAGAAATAGCTGCTGAAGTCGGTGCGGTTGCGATGGCTGATATGGCTCATATTGCAGGTTTTATTGCTGCTGGATTATTAAAAAACCCACTCGACGCAGGCTTTCAGATGATGACAACAACAACCCATAAATCAATGAGATGACCGAGATGAGCCATGATTTTGACCAAATGAATCGTAGGAAATCCGTTGAAAGCACCAGAAAAGATTATTGAAAACCTTCCGACACTTGTGGACAGAGCTGTTTTTCCAGGTATACAATGATGACCACATATGCATTCTATCGCGGCAATTGCGGTCGCTCTTGGCGAAGCAAACACACAAGCATTCAAAGACTATGCAAAACAAACGCTCATCAACGCAAAGGTTTTGGCTCATGAGTTACTCAGTAAAGGACGAAAACTAGTCACTTGATGAACAGACAATCACTTGATCGTTGTGGACTTTACATGAACATGACTGGACTGAAAACAAGCTGAATTGCTTTTGGATGAAGTAGGTATCTCAACCTCAAAAAGCACCATTCCAAACGATCCAAATCCTCCATTCAAACCGTCTGGTTTACGTATTTGATTGCCTGCAATGACGACGAGAGGATTTAAGGAAAGTGAGGTTGTTTGGTTAGCTTGAGTGATTGATAGTGTGTTGCGTTCGTGAGGAGATGAGAAGATTTTGAAAGGTTTGAAACAAGAGGTG
>CAZIUS010000018.1:7863-8266 GCA_964542385.1 uncultured Candidatus Peribacteria bacterium | reverse complement strand
TTTGCTAAAAAGATTTTTTCATAATTTTTTCATAATGAATTGCTTGTAATTTTTTGCTTTCTGAGTAGTATATTTATATATTATTTTACTTGTTGTATACCAATGATTACACAAGAGAAAAAATCGACTAAGAAAATGGCAAAAAATATTGTTTTTACTCAAAAAAAAGAAAATAAGAAAATCATAAATCTAGATAAACAAAAAGAACTTCTAGAGAGTATAGAAGATGCTAAGAAGAGTAAAATGACATTTGATGATGTGAATGCGTTGTTTTCATATCTTAAGTCATAAAAATGTGGAAGATTCGTATTTCTTCCAGATTTAAGAAAGATACCAAGAAATTATTTCTTTTTCCATACTTTTTTGCCTTGATGCAAAAAAAGTAGGCAAAAAAAATCAAGTC
>CAZIUS010000018.1:0-7853 GCA_964542385.1 uncultured Candidatus Peribacteria bacterium | reverse complement strand
ATTTCTCAACAAGAAAATTGAAGAGGAATTTTTGTATGTAATTCATACTTTGGCTAAAGGTGAATCATTGCAAATAAAATATAATGATCATCCATTACATTGAGATTTTTCATGATGTAGGGAATGTCATGTCAGACCTGATATTCTTATGATTTATCAGTATGAAAAAGATGAGCTTGTTCTTTTACTCATCCGTGCATGATCACATAGTGACTTATTTGGATAGTTATTAATATTTTTTGCATTTTTTGAACTCGTTGAGTATAATTGAGGTGTTTACTCCTCAATATAGTTGCATGGAAGAAGAACAACAAATACCTAATCCAGTTGAGTCGAAAGACAAATCAGGAACTGATCCTGAAGAGTTGGCGTATCAAAAAATGTATGAGAAGTATTTGAAACAAAAAAAAAGGTATGAATATTATTTGAAGAATAAGAGGAGATTGGATGAGTTAAAGAATAAGTTAGAAACTGCTTCAATTGATTTATTCAATAAACAATACTATGAAGACACGAAATCTCAATGAACAATTACAAAAGATTATGGAATGTTAAAACTGACAAATATTGAAAAAACTCTCAAAAGTGATGATAAATGGGATTATTTTATTTGATCTGATGATGTTTGATTTCATTTGAGATGAGAATTTTGGAAAGATCATGTTTTGGAAGATATATACTCAATCAAGGATTATGAAAATGGTATTATTCCAAAAGTTAATGGATGGCACTTATATAGTTGTTTCAGAATCAATCCTTCTTGAGCATCAGATTATGTTCGATACTACTTTTATTGAACAATTTCTCTCCCCAAAAAACCAATCCTACCAAAAAAACCAGTAAAAAAAGAGATACAACCTGAAATTGAAACACTTAAAACACAAGTACAACTCGCAACCCTGTCTCAAAACATTAAGCCAAAAGAGTTTTTGATCTGATGAGAAACTGTAGACAAAAGAGTGTATGATTTGTATAATCAATTCAAAAGAGATCGAATGATTAAACAGCATGAAATTTGAGAGCTTGGTCCTAAAACAGTAACGCAGAAGTATCAAAATCTCTCATGGGAGTATTTCAAGACGAATATTTTAAATAAGGATGAGCAGTATATGGTGAGGTAGTTATATATCTAATAGAGGGATCGTGATTGGTGATTTTTTTTGTAGTCAGGAAGAAAAAATTTGTTTGCGCTATTTATTTTGTGATTTGGTGCTCGACAAAATAATCAGTTTTCTAATTTTATAAGATGAACTAATTCATTTCACAAATAAAAATCACATGAAAAGAGGTATCTTCATTTATTCCATATGTTTTGTCTTGGGAAGTAGAGAGTAATTTTTTTGTTTTGTAGTACAGTTAAGTAAAAAAGATCTATTTCAGTTGTTTGACAGTTTTTATATCACAGATCTTGATCTGAAAGTAAACTTTGTTCTTTGATATTTTTCTTTCGTTGTAGAGCGTGAATTGGTATATCAGAGTAAATGTATGCTCATTCTATCAAAATATGGAATGTTATTGGTTGATCGAGATAGGATGATATGCCGATTATTGAACATGCAAGGAATCAATTCATTTTTGCCTGTTTAACTCAATCATAGAGAAATTCATGTTTAACAAAACATGGTATTGGTGAAATTGATATATTCATTGTTTTGTGTATTAAAAATAAAATTTTCATATGCTGATTTGATTGGATCCTTTTTTCGCTGATAGAAAAAGTCACGTTTTTGATAGAGTTTCATAAATGTACAATATTGTGCGATTGCTTTTATTCATTGAGATTCAAATTCGGTGATAGATGTTCCATTAAATTGAATAACAACATCTATCTTTGTATCAAATAGAAAAATAAAATCTCTTGGGTTTCTGACTCATTCAATAACATATATTGCTTGGTTTGAAATCTTTTTTTGTACTGAAGAAATAAAAAAGTCTGGATTATTGTTTACTATTTCCAGACTTTGGGTGGTAAGTCTTTTTTTATATGTAGTAAAAGACTCATGATTATATTGTGGGAATTGTGCAGTAAGTTCTTGAGAAATAGGTATGTGAATATATCCGTATTGCCTTTCAAAAAGCTGTGCGGCAGTTGTTTTTCAAGATTTAGTGGGCCCAATAAGAAATATTTTCATGGTGTGTATAAAAAAGTTAAAATGGATTCACACAAGGTGATCGAAATTTTTTAACTGGATCAAACTCAGTAAGTAATGCAAAAACAAGTTTTCATTTACCAATTCGCTGAATAGAAGTTTGTTTCACAACTATTCATACTCACTGTCTTTCGATGTTGCCAGACTGATCTTGAATATTAATATATTTGGTTTCGAAAACATCTTCAGGGAAAATGTGAATATTAAGTAATCTATCAATATGCCGTCACGCTTCTGTTAACGAATGACAGTCTCACTCTGTTATAGCGTCATTAAAAGTAATATATGTTGATGGCATTATTTCGAATCACCATCATAGTGTTTGACAAAGGGCTTCATGAAGTAATTGTCATTGAAATTTCATACCTATACGAGCATTTTTTTTGACTGTACCTGATAATCTTTCAGATAATTGATTGTCAATAAGCCATTCTTTAAGAGTACTTGATCTCATTTTGCACTGCATCATTATCCCAGGCGTTTGACAAATAAGTAGTTCATTTGTAATTGAAACTATTGATGTATCCATGATTGTAAGAACAAAATAAAAATAAAAAAATGAATATTATTCATATTCATTTTTTTGTGTGAGAATTGTTTCTAGTTGTAAGAGAAGCTTCTTTGTGACAGCAAATTGTTGTTTTTCTTCAAAACTCATTTCTGCCAGAGTTTGTGTAGATCCTTGCGGTATAAAAATCGTATCTCGATGATATCAATTGCTTCATTTTGGTTCTGGATCAATTGTTCATGCGATTGTCTCTTCAAGAAATGTTTTATTAATTCAATCATAATATCAAAGTGTAGATGTTCGTTTGCATGCATTATTATCTAATAATGAACATATCTTACATGTTTTTTCTGCTCCTACACTTTTCTCAAACCAAAATTTTATCAGTGGTCATGGAAATCAATTTAAACAATCAAAAAATAAAGATGCGTCCATGACAAAACAAGGTTTTTGTATTTTTTCATAGGCAAAGAGTAATTTATGTTCGATTACTTCTTTTGGATCCAAAGATTGAATCTCTGGAACTTCAAAATTCACATGGTTTATAGAAAACGATGTGATAATTTTCTCTGCATCTTGTACTTTATTAGGATTTTGTGTAATGAAAATTAATTCGGGAAGGTGATTTCATGGTGACATTTTTTTACAAGGATTAAAAAAAATAAATAGTTATTTTTCTTAATTTTGCAAGAGTATTTTTAACGATTTTTTATAATGTCACAATAATAAAAAAGGACGCATTGCTATGCGTCCGTACAATAATGAGCTATATTATTAAAATATTGTCTATCTCCTTCTCCCCCAATTTCTTTGTTTTTGTTCTCTTCAGCCGCGTCTGGTAGGTGCTGATGATGAAGGTCTTGAGGGTCTGTGTTGTTGGGTAGAAGATTTTTTTGGTCAAGTGTTGTGGATTTGTGCTATGGGCTTGAGGTTGATTTGTTCGTAGAATGGGTGACCGGTGACGAGAGGAATCTCTTTGCCGATGAGTTTGGTAATTTGGTTGAGGTATTTTACTTCTTCTGGTTCACAAAACATGATTGCATCGCCTTGGAGACCTGCTCTTCAGGTTCTTCCGATACGATGGACGTATACTTCTGGTTCGAGCGGAACGTCGTAGATGATGACGTGAGAAAGTTCGTCGATGTCGATACCTCTGGCTGCGATGTCTGTCGCGACAAGAATACGGATAGAACCGTTTTTCAAATCTGCAAGTGCCTTTTGTCTTGCGTTTTGTGATTTATTACCGTGAATTGCAGCGCTTGGAATGTGTTCTGCAGCGAGAAACTTTTCGACTTTATTGGCTCAATGTTTGGTTTTTGTAAAGACAACTGCGTTTCTGATATTTGGATTTTTTAATATGTGAAGCAGGAGGTCTTTTTTCTGCTCTTTTTTGACGGTATAGAGTGCTTGACTCACCGTGTCTACTGTAGTTGCGCTTGGCGTTACTTCAACACTGATTGGATTATCAAGAATGGTGTGTGCAAGACTCATGATACTCGGCGCCATCGTTGCAGAAAAGAACAATGTTTGTCTACGTACCGGAATATGTTTCAATACTTTTTTGACGTCATTGATAAATCCCATATCAAGCATACGATCAGCTTCATCGAGAATGAATATTTCAACCTGACGGAGATCGACATAGCGTTGATTGATAAGATCCAACAATCTTCCAGGCGTCGCGATAAGTATGTCTACTCATCTCTGGAGTGCTTTTACTTGTTTTCATTGACTGACTCAGCCATAAATAACCGTTGTTATGAGTTGACTGTTTTGGCCATACGCGACTGCGTTTTCTTCGATTTGAATGGCGAGTTCTCTGGTAGGTGTCAAGACAAGACTACGAATCGGTTTGCGACCAGTCACTGGTTTGTCGAGTAATTGTAACGTCGGCAAAATAAACGCTGCAGTTTTTCCTGTTCCTGTCTGTGCACATCCGAACACATCTTTCCCAGCAAGAATATGAGGAATTGCTTTTTCTTGAATAGGTGTCGGGGTGGTATATCATTGTGTAGTGAGTGCGTCAAGAAATTTTTGAGCAAGTCAGAGTTCAGCGAAGGTTGTCATGGGAAAAAAGGAGAGGAAGTAGAGAGGAAGTAGAATGAAGTAGAAAGAAGTAGAGAGGAAATCGAATGAAATGAGTGAAAAATTATTTTTGATAGTGTATGAAATGGGAGTGAAATAGCAATCTATTATCAAATTTCTGCAACTATCTTACTTTGTATATCCTTCATCGCTTCAAGTGTTTCGGTATGCGCATTACTCAGATCAAGATCTGATTCATGATTCATAGGTACGAGATGCAAATGTGCATGAGGTACTTCCATACCCAAAACCAAAGAACCAATCCTCACGCATCAGGTTGCTTTTTTCAATGCGTGCGCAATTTTTTGTGCTGTTTGATGAACCGCTGTAAAATACGGTTCTGGTAGTTCGTACAGTTCATTGACTTCAACTTTTGGTACTACGAGTGTGTGTCCGATTTGTAATGGTCTGATATCAAGAAACGCAAACGTCAATTCGTCTTCATAAAGTTTGTAGCAAGGAATCTCGCCAGAGATGATGCGCGTGAAGATGGTGGGCATGGTTTCGGAATTAATACGTAAAGATTACTATTGATTGAAAATAGAGAAAATGAGTAAGTTTGCAAGTCTATGGTAATGTTGATTTTTTTTCATACTTTTTTCTTTGTTTTAATAAGTATAATCAATAGATAGCAGTTTTATTTATTATAAGATTCGAAGATATGAGAAAAACTTCTGCATTATTTCATAAACGAATTGAAACAAAGATAGTGTGTGAATCATGAAAACATGATTTTGATGTAAAAGTGGGTGAATTTTGGTGGTACTATGAGTGAATAAATATTGGTAATGAAATTTCAAAAGACGGTCAGTTTAAAAGACCATGTTTAATAGTAAAGAATATGATGGGTAATGGATTGATTCTTGTTTGTCCTTTAACGACTAAATTTCATTCATGAAGAAAGGATTATTTTATTTCTGTTACAAATTATCAAAACTTTAACCTTAAACCTTCTCAGCTTGTTATCAACCAAATAAAATTGATTGATAGTAAAAGATTTGCATGAAAGATATCTAATAATAAAGCAAGTTTGAATTTCGTTAAACTAATATTATTTCGTTATTGTAATCTTATAAAAAAATAGCCTCGACAGTTGTCGAGGTAGCTGCAGATACGTGTCCGCGAAACGGATAGCATTGCGCTATCGCATAAGAAAAGTATACTGATTTCTTTTTTCTATGCAAGAAAAAATAAAAGAAATTTGTATGAAAAAATTATAGTTTTTCTTGCACTTCATTGAATAATATTTTTTGAGAATTATAAATTCAATAAGCGTATGAATTCAAAAAAATGTATGAATTTTTATTTAGATGGCAAATAATATTGGGTATTTTGAGAGAATCCTTAATTTAGTGCATAATTATTAGTTATCTTCTATATCTTTAGCATCTTCTAGAGCTTTATATCTTTCTGCTTCTTTTTTTTGTTCTTCATCTGTAAGAGGAATAAATTTTACTATTTCTACTGGATCGCTTATGAGATTTCATATGCAAATTGAATTACTTTCATTTAAAATTATTACTTGTGATGGCGAATTTATTCATCATAAAATTCTTTCTGCATAGCGGTTCAGTGCGAAGAAATCCATTTCTAATGACATAAAAATAAAAGGAATATGCTTGTTTTTTTATGATTTATTATTTAGTTTGCAATGCATTTGCTATGAAAAAAGCATGAAAAAAATTAACTCTATCTCACAAACGTTTTCAAATACCCATAAATCTCCTCCTTTGTGTTTCTCACTGGCACATCAGTCAGAACTCGGTCAAATGCTTTTTTGAGGAGTTCTCAGAGTTGTGGTCATGGTGCAATACCAAATGTTTTCATGATGTCGTTACCATTTATTGCCAATTGTTTCATCGTGAATTGTCATTCTGTGTCGTACAGTTCGGTGACCATCGTTTTTAGGTGCTCGAGTTCGCTGATTGCTGCTTTTTGTAATGGATTGTACTGTCCGAGTCTGTCTGCGATCGCGATGGTGAGTAAATTCAGCGTTGCGTCATAGCCTCATTCGCTCATGAGTTCTCTGAGTTTTCTTGTCCAGGTGTTTGTTTTACTGTCGAGAATTTCTCATGGTCTATGATGGTATTTGATATATCGTGATATTTGATCAATTTCTGCTTTTGAAAATGCGAGAGCTGAAAAATCTTCTTTTGCCAAACGAACGCTAATCTCGGGATGTGCGATGTATCACGTTCTGTCTGGATTTTCTGGATTGGCTGCAATTGCTGCGTCCATAAATGCATATTGCTCTGGTTTGCCCACGTCATGATAGAGCATTGCAAATTTCACGAGTGGATCGTTGCAGAGTTGTTGACAGTGCCATAGCGTCAAAAGGGTGTGATTGTATGTGTCGAATGGGTGATATCTAACCGGTTGTCGATTGTCGATAGTTCCAGCGAGTGCGGGAAAAATCGTTTGTAGTAGATTCAATTCACGCAACAATGCCACATACCCAAATGGATTGTTTCCAGAAAATACTTTGATGAGTTCAGCATGCAAACGTTCTGCAGAGAGCTCTTTGACAAGATGGACCGTTTTTTCCATTCCTTGTCGTGTTTGTTTGTCGAGGTCAAAACCGGTATTTTGTTTGTCTCCGTTTGGAATTGATTGATTGAGCATATTGGTAAATCTTATTCATCTCAAAATCCTGAGTGCATCTTCGGTAAATCTGTCTTCAGGAATGCCTACTGCGCGGATTTTGCGATTGATGATATCGTTTAGTCAGTGGTGGGGATCGAGGAGGAGGGAGAAGGAATTTGTAGGGGCAGGGACAGGGCAAGCCCTGTCCGTACACGTGCAAATTGGTAATTCAGGAATAATCCCGTTTTCCTGAAAATGAGTAATTAGCTCATGTGATTGTAAAATAATTGTTCTTGAATCGATCAAAACGCATCATCCATGTTGTTTGAGGATGGTAAGGAGTTGTTGATCGTCTTTTAATGGAGTTGTTTTTTGGTGATCTGGAGTCTGAAATCTAGAATCTTGAGTCTGTATTGTTTTTCGGTATATGGAGTTGATCGTAAAGTCTCTTCTACAACTGTCCGCGAGGAGATTGTTTGACCGGGTGATTTGGTCTGGGTGACGGTTGTCTGCATATCCCGTTTCTT
>CAZIUS010000017.1:10710-14838 GCA_964542385.1 uncultured Candidatus Peribacteria bacterium | reverse complement strand
TCATACAGAATATAAGGGGTATAATTTTCCTGATGATGATGTTCTTAAGGCTGCTATTATGAGATTTGTTCCTGATAATTTAGATTATTTTACAAAAAGTAAATGACCAGATGAACATTATTTTGCTTTTGTAAATAATGTATTTATGCCATATTTATTTGCTTCATTTGGTAATGAAGATCATATAGGCTTATATAGTCGATTACAAAATGATGATTTACGTCAATTGCTTGAAAAAACACGTACGAGTACATCATCCTTTTTTATTAATAATTTTTCCAGTGATGCAATTCAATGAGATTGATTTAGTATACCTGGTGATTATGAGGTTGAAGAAATATGATTTCTGTATTTTCCAAATAATAAATGAGTCTATAAAAAGATTATCTTATGAAAAGTAAATTTACAATGAAATGAATTTTTGATAGCTTGAGATGATGAATCATGATATTCACTTGATCAAGCGCGTAAAGTTCTTGATTTTGTTGATGAAAAATGATACGCATCAAATTTAACAAATCAGATTGTATCTCTGATTGATCCAATTAATCAATGAAATAATCATGAAATGGTTAAAAATAAAGTATTTGAATATATTATATCTATGAATAAGAAATGATATGATTTTAGTTGGTTGTGTAAATGAAATAAAGAAGATGAAATCAAAAAATTTATTTGATGATTTTTATTAAATACTTGAACACAACTTGATGATGATATACTTTGTCTATTGAAAGATTCTTGAGTTAAGGATATTAATGAATTACAACTTTCTTCTCAAGTAGATCAGATGATCGATTTTTTAAAAATTTATTATTGACAACATAGAATATGAATAGAAAGATGATTTTGAAAAAAAGATTATTTATGAGTTCGTAACTTTTTGGTACAGGTTGTCTGTACGTGATATTTAGATCATATCAATAGTTCCTGTTCAAGAAATGACGAACCATTGATAAAACAAAATATAATCCAAACCTTAAGAAGATTGTCTGATAAGTTATCTTATTTTGGTTTCGATGTACAAGAAAATAAAAATGTGTTTGTCCCATTAGAAATGTTATATAAAGATTATGATCAATATAAAAATCAACAAGCACAATCGATGTCTTATATGCATTCTTCATTGGAACAATTATATTTATGAAGTGTGATGTTTACTTCTGATGGGAGGTGTTTTATAGTTAATGGTTCTTATCACCCCATTGCTGGATTTGAATTAACTGAACAGAATACTTTTGACAAAATGGATATTATTTTTCGTGATTTTAATGAAAAATTTGCACAAGAAATGTTTTCTACGTGATATGGTGATTTACCTGTCATGAACCAAGAAATTATAATCAATAGATCACTTAATGAGATTAAAAGGACATATTTAAACCCTACATATGAAGGGGCTTATGATTTAGCGAAATGACTATCTCATTTATTTAAAGACTAGGTGTTACTATTTTATAACAACACTAATATATTGACATATATTGATTTTATATGTTTTTTATTTATAACATAAATACGACATGTCAATAAAACTATTTTAACTTTTTGTTCTATTACTATGAAATTGAAAACATTATTACTTACTGGATTGACTGCTTTATCATTGAATGCCCTAAAAGCACAAGACATAAAAAAAACCTCTGCACAAGATACTGTTACTGTTTTGAAACAAAAAACTGATAAAGATAATAATTTACTACATTTAACGAGTCTTTATGCTGGTCAAATAACATGAATATGATTTGACGTAAAAAATCAAGAAGATATAGATTATTATTCATCAACTAGAATTTGATGATGAGCAGAACGTTCACTCACAAAAAATAATAAACTCAAAGTTATGTGACTGGTTGATCTATCTCCAAAACAGTGAGAAAGCTATTCTTTTTGAC
Organism: uncultured Candidatus Peribacteria bacterium; assembly: GCA_964542385.1. Lineage (GTDB taxonomy): Bacteria > Patescibacteriota > Gracilibacteria > Absconditabacterales > Absconditicoccaceae > CAYLWY01. The sequence continues at coordinate 12,943 of CAZIUS010000017.1, read as the reverse complement.
AAGCATTTATACAAACTGCTATCAATAAAAACATCACTTTAAATACAGGTTTGGCTGCAACTTCAGTAACATTACTTCGTGCAATCCCAACGACTTGGGGTGGCCAATTTGAACCAGCAACTGATAAATTAATTCCATGAGGTGCTCTTTGAGCAAGATTAGATATTAAGATAGATAAAGTTGATTTATCAGCTTGAATTGCAATTAGGTTATGAAAACCTGAATATGGTATGAATGTTTGATATAAAGGTACGGATGGTAAAGTTAATCTCGCATTATGGATAAATAATCAAGATATTTATGGGACTGCACTTTCTGGATCTTGGAAATCATTAACTATTCTATGAGTTATCAATAAAACAGAAGATGATTTTCTTATTTGAGGTAAACTCTTGTATTCTATGAAAATGCCTTGAAAATCAGGATCATTAGTATTTTTTTCAACTCGAAATGGAAATCTTCAACCAGAACTTGAATGAACTTCTATACTCAGCTGAGTAGTTGCTCTAGGCACTGTCAAGGTATGAAATGAGTCTCTTCACTGTATGGTCTGACCAGCATATAACGCTGTAACAAATCGTATTGTAGTTTATTTGCAAATTGCATTTCAAAGATAAACACAACTAAAAAACCGTAATAGATACTTTTACTTGTATATTTCATAATATGAATGATAAAAGATTTTCATGATTAGCAGGGCAGGAGTATGATTTTTGGTCAACATTTCATCAATTGACTCGTGCTGTTTCATCATCAGAAAAATAAAGCAAGATAGTGAGCTAGTTGTTCTTGCATCTGTGCTCATAATGAGGTACTGCTTTGCGTATCGGCTTCAAAGATATTCAAATCATTTTTCGTGAACAGATGGAAGCAATTCTCGTTGCGAGGAAATAGTAATGGCACGGTCAGTGTATATATTAAAACAAAATTTTCTTAATCAAAAAAATGTATAAAAATGAGATCGTACAAAAAAAGTATTCAAAAAATTAATGCAATCAACTGGTCTGAGATTTCGCCAGAAAAAATTATTTCCGTATCTTTGTTTTTCGCAAAGGAGTTTGCATCTACAGTTCGTTCATGTATTCCGCTTTATGGTATTAATGATTCATTTCAACAATTTATTGTTGGAGAGATTGATACAGATAACTTGCAATATGAGGATTATAATGAAACAGCTGATCATTGGGAATTTCTGGACTATTTTATGCAGAAATACTCATTGATTGAAGATGTTGATTCATGGGAACGTTTCTCTTACACATCTTATGTTAACGTAATTTATCCTAGTATGCAATTACTTACTCTTGTATCTCGTGAAAAAGACCTTCAAGGAATATTTCAAAATCTACTTGTTGCTCACGACTGGAATAGATTGGGATTCGGATTCTACAAGTATTTTCTGGAACGTCATCTTGAACTTGATGGTAATGAAGGAGGACATGAAGATCTTATGCATGAATTGATTGATATTGAGAAACTTGATAAAAATCAAATTGATTGTTTAGATGCTTTTTGGAAACTGAGACTTGATGTGTACGATTCATTATTAGACTAATGGTAATAAACAAAATTTTCTTAATCAAAAAAATGTATAAAAATGAGATCTTTAAAAACAATCACATCTGAATTGAAAGAAGTGTCAGAACAAAAAAAAATCATTGAAAACTCTTTTTATGAGAGTAAAAGAAACATTACTGATCCTTATGGTTTGAGACAGTTCTTTTATGGGATGTTAATAGCATTTCCTTTGGCATTTTGGTTTTCATGGTTGTTATGGATGGAAAGGGATTATTCTTCTTTTCAATTAGAAATAGAAAATGTGAGTACGCTGAGTGTTATTATTATTTATGTATGTTACATATTTATAATTTTTATGGGAGTATTGATTTTGTTTGAAGCGGTGAATATTTTTTTAGAAGTAAATTTATTTGCATGGCTCAGTTATTTCTTCTTTTCAAAAACGACGCATCAACGTATAAATAAGATTGAGGCTAATGACTTCTCCAATGAACCCGAACTTGCACAGATTTTTGCTGAGCTTGAAGAAAAAAAGCTAACATATGAAGCATTACAAAATGAGTATGAGATTGCAGAACAAGAGATTCAACAACGATCACAAGCCTTCATCAACTCATGTCAAGACAAGGAGGTGAAGGAATTTCTTTTTGAAAAAACTAAAAAAGAAGAGTAGTAGTTAGTCCAGGAGAAAGATTTTTTCTTTCTCCTTTTTTTA
>CAZIUS010000017.1:0-10610 GCA_964542385.1 uncultured Candidatus Peribacteria bacterium | reverse complement strand
TTTTTTATTGTCAAAAAACTTTTCACCATTTTCACACAACTGATCCAAAGAACTCGCAGAAAGTCAACTCATGATAAACAAAAATTCACGTGTTGTTTGTTTTATTTTGTTTTGTGTTTATACTTTGAATGTATTTATGGTTCGCTAACCAGTGTGATATTGTCATTATGGATTGCACGGAATGCGCACAATAGCGATCCGTGATCGCCGCTACGACACAATGTACGGGCGCATGGTATTCGCACCTACAAGAGACGCATGTAATGCGTCGTTACTATTTCCATCATTTCTTTCACTTCCTTCTTTTCCCCTCTCATGTCCCATCCGCTTATTGATATGCAACATCTTACCTGGACCTATCCAGACGCGACAAGTCCGATTTTTGCCAATTTTTCTATGAAAGTAGAGCAGTGAGAGTTTTGTTTTTTGGTGGGGAAGAGTGGAGCAGGGAAGACGACGTTGGTTAAATTTTTGCTTAGACAACTCAGACCACCGACCAAAATGATTTTTTTCAACAAAGAAGATATCGCGAGGTTTTCGCGTGGTGAAGTTCAGGCATATAGATCACGTATTGGTGTCGTTTTTCAAGACTTTAAATTGATTGATTGGATGACGGTAGAGGAGAATATTGCGTTTCCGCTTACCATACATGGCATACAATGAGTTGAACATGAAACACACAAGAAACATCTCGTGGAAATGTTGTGATTATGAGACCGTTTGAAGGCTTTTCCACCTGCGTTGAGTGGATGAGAAAGACAAAGAGTGGCAATCGCGAGAGCATTGATTTTGTCGCCGAAGTTACTTATTGCAGATGAACCTACTGGAAATATTGATGATGAATCAGCAAGACAGATAGCCGATAAGTTTGTGCAGCTTCATAAGGAATGATATACTATATTGTTTATTACCCATGATCGTGAATTAAAATCATATATAGAAACACAGACAGTAACTCGTACCGTACAACTTGAAAAGAAAGTACTCTAAAAATTGACAAGACGACTTCTCTTCAATACACTTATTATAGTATTTTTCATTTTCTTTTCTTGCTCATGACAGAACACGGTCTCTCTATAAAATTAAGAATCCGCTTGATTGAGCGCTTTACAGATGTTGATTTGCCGGCATTCTTATTTGAACAGCTTGATCAACTCATGAGTGAGGTAACCTATTACAAGCTTACCAATCTGGAAGATAATATTGATGCGTTTATAACGTATTTACAGTGAGTTGCTGACTCATATTATGACCAAATTACAGCAATTGAAGAATCAAATCCAAATATTCACTATGCGACTCATATATATGCATCGTATTTTACTGATAAATTGTATACAGAACAACGAAAACCAACGTGTTGATTGAAAGACCTCTTAAAAGTAAAACAAAGATTTTTAGTCATGACGACCTTAATGAGCAAAGAATTTATGTACAGAAAACAAAACAAATCACTTCTTTCCCCACTTGAACGTTTTGTTGTAGATCCATAATAAATTAAATTTTTCAATTGTATTTTTTTTCAAAACTGCTATTATAATATATAGTAGTTTTTAAATTATATACTGAAATGAGCGCCAATACCCAAACAATACTTGATAAATATGCAGAAACTATTGCAGAAGAAGTTAATGTAAAATCAGTGACCGTACTAGGTGACGAAGTAGTGGTAACTATTACGTATATTCCTTTGTGACAAAAACTCTGAGGTCAGTTTTGAAAAGATACTGCCCGCATTATTGCAGCAGCAAAAGATGGTAATGCAGTACGTCATGATGACTGAACCTTATTAGTTACTGATTGAACTGATCAATGGATTTTGACAGCAGATATGTATGAAACGAGATATAGTGGTTTGGAAGAAGATCATCAGACCGTAGAATGATGAGTTATTGTTTCATTAGATTTTACCCTCAATGAAGAGCTTATCAAAGAATGAATTGCACGTGAATTATCAAGATTCTTGAACCAAATGAGAAAAGATGCAGACCTACAAATTGATACGTTGGCAGTAGTTTGTTATGAAACAAGTAGTCCAGCTTTGCTTGAAATCACCGAACAATTCAAACAATTTTTATCTGAAGAAGCATTATTAAAAGTTTTTACACCATGAAAACCTCAGCAAACGGTGCTTCTTGAACAGGAATTTACTTCAGATGAATGAACAATCGTATTTTATTTATCGGTATAATCTATTATGAAATCTGTTTTAACAATCAAACCAAAACAGTGAGTCAATCCACAAAAAGAAGTGGATAACCTTGAAATGGCCATACAAGACGTAAACGGTGTGTTACGAGCCTCTTATGATTGGAAAAACTCGAAAGTTGATATTGAGTATGATGACGAAGAAGAAGATTTTGATGTGCTTGATCTATGAAGAGCAGTACAAAATACTTGAAAATTTCAAGTAATCAGTGTTAGTTAGCTTTCAAAATTTGCATTTTTCTGTGTTTTTCACTATACTTTATGAGTATAGTTTTTTGCTTGATATAAAACAATAAATGAATGAAACAGATTTAATCGTCAGTAATAGTACGTCTTATTTACAAAATATTTTCTGAACATTTTTCTGGTTGGCTGTGAAATTATTGTTTGTAGTATGATTTGTTTTTGTTGTTATATTTTTTGCAAAAAAAGCAATATCGTATATTCAACAATTTATTATCGATCACAATCAAGAAGAACAAAATGTAACTTGATTTGCAAATGTTGTGGGTGATGTTTTATTATACTTATCTATTATTATTAGTGGTTTGATTTGACTCTATATCCTTTGATTTCAATCTGTGTATGTCATTCTATGAGCTACCTTTGCGACATGATTTGTCTTCAAAGAATTGTTTCAAAATGTCGTTTCTGGTGTGCTAATTATGACTACTAAGGAATTTAGAAAAGGAGATTTGGTAGAAATATTCATTGATGATACAATTTATTATGGAAGAATTGAATTTATTACCTTGAGATATACGTTACTCAGAAAATTAGATATGACGAGAGTAGTAATCCCAAACAAAATGATGACTCGTGTGCCAGTAATGACGTTGAGTGCTGAAGAAAATGTAAGATTAAAAACATCGTTTAGAATACACCAAATGGCTCAATTAAAATCTTTATTTCAAAAGATTAAACAAAGTATCAATAGTATGGAAAGTATTACGCAAAAGGAGTTTACACTAATTACTTTGGATTCATTTGATAATGGCTATTTACATATTACTGCTTACTTTTACTTTGATCCAAAAGCTGGAAAGTTAAGGTTTAGAGTGGTGTCAGAAGTGAATCAGGTATTGTCAGCTTTGTTTCATGAATGAGGAATATCGTTTTCATATAGTCATGCTGCTTATACCATGGATTCGCAAGATTCAGCAGTGCAAGAATTGTTTACCTCTTTGTCGCAGTATAATTCTTTATTATCTTCTCACAAATAATGAACATTACCAATGCGGAACTTAAATGTTCTGTTTGAAAAAGTGATTTCCTTCGTGTCTATCAACTGTTACTCAATGAAGATAAAAAAACGTTGGATATGGAAATGAAAGAACAAATTGTTTACTTTGCTGATAATACTTCGTTAGATTATTATAAAAAAAATCAAATTGCTGTGCGTTTTCGTTGGAATAATAGAGGATTGGAGGTGATTGTAAAAAAAAGATGATTAACTTCCAAAAAGTTTGAAAAAATAGAAAAGCAATTTTGACAATTACCTGACCATGAATTGAAAATTGATGTAGATCAAATTTCAGCAAAAACAAAAACAATTTCTTGTGTATTAAAGTATACTTATAATAGTATTCACCAATCATTTGCATTTTACAATACCCCTGAAGAGTTGTTGAGTGAAGGACAAAAAGAATTTATTTGAGAATTTACGGATCATAAAATTAAAGGATTGCGTTTTCTTATTCCAATTCAATCAAAAACATTTATTTTCCCTTGTGAATACAAAGAGTTTGAATTAATTTCATTGGAAGATCGAAGAGTACCAAAATTATTTTGAAATAGATTTTATGAAATTACCTTTAAAACGTCTAATTACAACAAAAATACTGTTCGTCATTTTATTAAACTATGTGAAAAATATAATATTCCTCTACATGGAGAATGAGAATATAAAACGCAGTGGTTGTATGATGCATACTTTAACGTTTAGAAAGATGTATACTTTTTCATAAATTCTCTTGTTTTTGCAACATATTCTGCTATATTTAGAACAAGTTCTTCTTCAGTAGAACATGATTTATTTTGTAACACCAGTATAATATGTGAAAAAATCCTCTTGCGCAAGCTTTTTTGGATTTTCAGAAAGAAACTGAGAATTTACAAAAACGTATTAAAAAAGCTACTAAAAAGCATGATGCAACACATGATTTTAGGGTGTTTTACAAAAAAATCAAATCACATATTTCGTTGTTTAATAGTTTAGGTGAAACACATATTGTTTTAACAGAACAGTTGCAAGAATTTTACCAACAAATATGATATTTTAGAGATGCAAAAGTTTTTCGTGATTTATGCAAAAAATATACGAAAAATAATAAAACAATGATGGTATTTGCGGAAGATCGCTTAATACGTGCTCAAGAAAAACTTAATGATTATAAACGTGGGGTTTCATTCAAAAAATTAACTGTCCAACTTACTGAAATAATAACATTGTTAGTTACATCATCACAAAATTTTGATCCAAAATGGATTCAAGCTTGACTAGAAGCTTATTTTGAACGTACTGAAAATTTATTAAATCAATTGGTTCATACACATACAGTTACTGATGTGTGATTACATACTATTCGTAAAAACATTAAAAAGGTATTATATCTCTTTCCTTATTTGTTTATTTACAACAAAAAAACGTATGCTCCATTGTTTGAATCATACAAAAAATTTGCAGAAGATTTAGGTAATCGGAATGATTATAATTGTTTGGTAGAACAGTTGGAAACAATGCCATGGAAATCGCATGAATTGAAAATTGTTAAAAAATTAAAGAAAAAAGAAGAAAAAATGAAAAAAGAAATACTCCATAAATTACGCAGTTCATTTCACTTTTCAGCTCAACAAACGAGTAAAAATACAGTTTGGAAATCAGATAAAGATACTGATAAAGATAAAACTGATGCCCCAATTATATCTGAAGAAATAAGTAAACCAACTACACCAAAAATAACTCCTCCAAAAAAATCTACACCACCACGCAAACCAGGTAGTTCATGATCAATTAAGAAACCATGAAACAAATCATAATAATACGTCATGCTAAGTCAGCACGGGATACTATTTTTTGTTCTGATTTTGAACGTTGATTAAATAAGAGAGGAAAACATGATCTCGATTTTTTGGTTCCTTTAGTGACGCATGAGTTTAAAAAACCAGACTCAATTGTTTCAAGTCCCGCAAAAAGAACTAAAATCACTGCTTCCTCATTTGCTACAGCATGGTGATACAAAAAAAAACACATAGTTCGAGATGACAATATTTATGAAGCTTCAAAAAACACGCTATGTGCAGTAATTGAAAAAACTGATGAATCCGTTAAAAGACTCGTTATTGTTTGACATAATCCTTGATTGACTGATTTGATTAATTATTGTTGATACTCTTTAGATAATCTACCAACCTGTGGAGTAGTTGTGTTTGACTACAACGGCAAATATCGATGAGACTTTGAACCATCTCAGTGCTCATTTGTTAAACAATTTTTTCCAAAAGAGATTGACTCTCTTTAATGTTTTTCTTCACACTCCGTATCATGACAATGTTTATGTGCTTTCTCATGGTGTGAATCGCAATGGACTTTGCGATGGAGAAGATACTCTCATACAAAAATCAGTACTCAAATGAGGATCGCTCACGCTATCATCCATCATAATTCATGTTCGTCGTGAAGACGAGCTTCTTCTTCATGATGCATTTCCAAAGCAGCTCGTCCAGCATAAAGATGAATAAAGAGATGATATGCAACGGGAAGAAAAGTACAAAGCGCTTTTTGTCGAACGATATGCATACGTTCTCTGAGTCGTCATGCAAAAAGAAGTATAATCCAGTAACTCGTATGTAAAAGACCGATTAACGTAATTAAATTGGTCTCTGGTAGCTCTCTAAATAAGATCAAGACAAAGATAACCTCAATGAGAATAAACACCAAAAGATGCAAACCAAAACGAGAAAATGCTTTTTTCATTGTATCCTCAGAAGTAAAATACAACAGATATATTTTTTTTCTTACATAATGCAAGTCTATTTTACTTTTGAGGTTGTTTTTTGTATCTACTTCACTATTTTTTCAAAAATCAAAAATCAAAAATCAAAAATCATTTTTAATTGCTGAGCTTTATGGATTGTCTCTATTGTCATACCGATCATATCGTCAAAAATGGGAAACTACCTGGATGATGACAAAGATGGAAATGTGTTGATTGCGATCAGCAATTTTCTGTTTGATGAAAAAGAGGTACGTATGATCCTGTTTATAAAGAACAAGTTGCGAGTGAATACTGTCATACCAACGCAACTGCACAACAACTAGTCGATAAACATCATATCTCTTCAAAAACGTTAATTGATTGGTCAAAAAAGCATAAACAAAACTGTGCGCAATGTACTTCTTTGTAAATTTATTTTTTGTTTTTTTTTATGTGATTAGAGGTATGATTGGCAAATTATGATCGCTTGCAAGTGGTATTGAGTTATGATACTGATAATACATACACGTTCCGCTGTCTTCCTTGAATATTATCCAAAAAATATTGTAATAGATATGTTTTTAAAGGGAAAGATGGTATATATACTCGTGATAATCAATCTGTATTACGCGTTGAAAATGAGGTATATTTGTGAAAAGTAGTATTCCCCTTATTTCAAAAACAACTCCTTGATTTGTTTAGAGATATTGAACAAAATTGAGAAGATAATACATTTAATGAACTTTCATATCATGCACAAGATATAGCACGTTCACATAATCTTTTTCAAAACCATCAGTCTCACATTCAATTACAACTAATACGTGAATTTATCGGAAATCCATTGACCTGAATTTTTAATGAAATGCTGACCGACGCACAAAAACAAAATCATACACTCACATTAGTAGAAACCGTAAGAGCAAACACGTTATTGCTACTTTGATATAAACAATGATTTATTAAGGAACAATAAGTTTTCCGTTGTAATTTACTCTGAATTCATTATAGAGTTGTTATTATTATTTCGCTTTATGCGGATTGTCCCGAGTTTTCGGGATTTTTGTTTTCTTTTTTTAGAATGGCTATTAGAAATATTGCAATTATTGCCCATGTAGATCATGGAAAGACAACGCTTGTAGATCAATTATTAAAACAATCTGGAACGATGAAAATCGGTGATGACGCTGATTTGGTGATGGATAGTAATGATCAAGAACGTGAAAGAGGAATTACTATTTACTCGAAAAATACGTCTATTCGTTATAATGATGAAACAATTAACATTATTGACACGCCATGACATGCTGACTTCGGTTCTGAAGTAGAACGTGTTTTACGTATGATCGATAGTGTTCTTCTTATCGTTGATGCGTATGAGTGACCGATGCCACAGACAAAATTTGTGTTGAAAAAATCACTCGAACTTGGCTTGAAACCAATCGTTGTCTTGAACAAAATAGACAAACCTACTGCAAGACCTGAAGAAGTAATCAATATGCTTTTTGATCTGTTTATCCAACTTTGAGCGACCGATGAACAAGCTGATTTTCATATCGTTTATGCAAGTGCAAAGAATGGGTATGCACTCAGAGCGCTTGGAGACGAACCAGTCGATATGACTCCTATTTTTGAAACTATTTTGACTCATGTTCCTGAAGCACCAAACAATAGTGAAGCGCCATTTCGTATGCAAATTGCAAATCTATGATATGATGAATATCTTGGAAGACTTGGTATAGGACGTGTGTATGAATGAACAGCAAAACCATGAATGCAAGTTACGGTGATAGACAATGCATGACAAAAAAGATCAGGAAGAATAGGTAAAGTATTTACAACACTTGGTCTCCAACGTATCGATGCTGCAGAAGCAAAGTGTGGTGATATTGTTACTATCTCAGGTATTCCTACGATCTTCGTAGGTGAAACCGTTGGTATCGGCGATATTGAACCTATGCCTCCAATTCATATTGATGAACCGACTTTACGTATGGAATTTCTTGTTAACGATTCTCCATTTGCTGGTAAGGAAGGGAAGTATATGACGACAAGAATGATGCAAGAAAGAATTTTCAAAGAGTTAGAAACTAACGTGTGACTAAAACTTGAGGAAGAAGCAGGACGTTTTATTCTTTCGGGAAGAGGAGAGTTGCATCTGTGAGTATTGATTGAAACGATTCGTCGTGAAGGATGGGAGTTACAAGTATGAGCTCCAGAGGTTATTTTTAAATTTGAAGAGTGAAAAAAACTTGAACCAATCGAACAACTCGTAATCACGGTAGATGATGCAATGGTAGGAGCTATTATCGAAGCAGTAGCAAATCGTAAAGGATACATGCAAACACAAAAATCAGAAAATGGGGTAACGACTGTCGAATTTGATATTCCTACTCGTGGATTACTTGGATTTAGAACTGACTTTATTCTCATGACGAGAGGACAAGGAATTATGTATTCAGCATTCTCACATTTTGATAGCTATAGAGGTGATATACAAAAAAGACAAGTCGGTTCTATGATTTCAATGACGACAGGACAAGCGATGAACTATAGTATTTTCAAACTGCAAGATCGCGGTCCAGTTTTTGTCGATCCTGCACAACAAATTTACGAAGGAATGGTGGTCTGAGAACATTTGAAAGGTGGTGATATAAACGTCAATCTTACGGTAAACAAACAGTTAACAAACGTTCGTAACTCAGGAAATGAATGAGCAATGCGTATCGAACCTGTTATTCATCTTACGCTCGAGGATGCTCTTGGTTATATCGGACCAGACGAACTAGTTGAAATCACGCCAAAATCAATACGTCTTAGAAAAAAATATCTTACGCAAACAGCGAGAGATCAAGCAAAGAAAGTAAATAAAGGAAAATAAATTAAAACCTTGTGTTAGAGTAAAAAGAGAGCAAAGCTCTCTTTTTTTTGCATTTTTTTAGTATTTAGAGTATACTTTACAGTACTTTGATTTTCATATAATACGTCTATGAAAAAACTTGAACAATCTACAATTACCAAACTGCAAACAAGTGTTGCACAATTTTCAAATGAAAGTTTGAAACAGCTTGATCCAAAACAAACGCGAGAATTATTACAAAAAAAGATGAACGAATTTAAGTCATCTGATGAGGAAAATAAATTTGTGACTTATGCAGCATTTATGAATCTAGGATCTGCGTTAATTCAGATTTCATTTTGAATGATGTTGAAGAGTATGTCGGTCATATCATCAGCGATAGATTCACTTTTAGACTTTGTATTATGATTGTTTAATCTTTTTTTGTTAAACGAATCAAAAAGAAAACATGATGCTACCCATAATTACTGATATTGAAAACTCCAATGATTTGGCGCACTTTCTCAGTGATGAGTGATGATGTTTTTTGGTATTGTCTTGTGATATTTTTCTATCATGAAATTGATGCTCAGTGCGCCTATTAAAGGGGTATGAATTCTTATTGTGATTATGATCCTAGATTTTATCTGATGAGTTTGTTGCGTAGCCTATTATCATTTCGTGATTAAACAATCTACAAACATGATTGTCCAAGGCACGTTGAAAAAGCTTTATGCATGACTACTGTTCAATATTGGTATTATGTCATGACTTATTTTGATCTGGGTATGATTAACCTATTTTGATGCTGAATGGTATTGGATCGACGCGCTTGTTGGTCTGATTGTTGCTGGATATATTTGTATCAATGCATGATCATTGTTGTTTGATGGCTACGGGATGCTGATGGATAGAAGTTTACCACCTGAAGAACTCAAAACAATAAAAGAAACAATCGATACCTATGCTGCCGATACGTTTACTCGAGATACTTTACGCACGAGACTGACTGGTACGACAAAAATTATTGAATTTAACGCTTATTTCGACACTAAGAAAAAAACATTTCCAGAAATTTATAAAGCTTGTTTATTTCTCAAAAAACATCTCGAAAAAGATATTGACGAGAGTGTGGTTACCATAGTACCTATGCCGGTGTAAAATTTTAATGTTTTATCTTTTAATTTAAATGTAATCGATGGAAAAAATACTGTTACATAATATGAGTAATAAAAAGAAACATCAGTTCTATAATGAGAATATTTTGGACATATTAGATTTAAGCTCTATAGAACGTTCTTTATTAGAAGGTACGAAGTTAACGCCACTGGTATGGAAAGCAAATAAAAAAAATAATGTAAAATTATTATTAAATAATGATTCTTGGCAGTGATATGCTAATATGGATGGGCGCATTGTTGTATGAAAAAAAGAAGTTCCTGAAGATATAAAAGATAAATGGGGTTTAGACAAAAATACTCCTGATGTAGTTGTTAAACAATATATCTTTTCTCATGAAAATAATCACCATGTACTTTTTTATATGTTTAATAATCAACATTTTTTTCCATCTTTTGCAAAGTTGT
>CAZIUS010000016.1:11965-15113 GCA_964542385.1 uncultured Candidatus Peribacteria bacterium | reverse complement strand
ATTCTAAAAACTGATGTAACCGTAGTCGGTTGAGGTATTACATCTTGAGCTTTGAACTATCAGCTTTCAAATGTTAAAGGATGAATTCGTTCCATTATTGTTGAAAAACAAACTATGGTATGACAAATGAATACTGGGTCCAAAAAAAATAGTCAAACGCCGCATGAAGGTGATATTGAGAGTAACTATATTGTTGAGGAAAAAATTAAACAAAATAAACGTGCTGCATGAATGTTGCTCTCGTTTTTTGATCGTTTTCCAGAAGAAACATCGGGACTCCGCACGAAGATGGGGAAAATGCTTTTTGCTGCAGGTGAAAGTGAAGTTGAACTTGTAAAGAAAAGATATCAACGACTAACTGTTGAGAAAAAAATATTTCCCAATAATGTACTACTGAATCGTGAACAGATCAAAGAAATAGAACCTGCTCTCGTTACTGGAAGAGATCCAAATGAACCCATTGCAGCGTATTATTCACCAGATGGGTATGCAGTGGATTTTGAGGCAACTACTAAGAAAATGTTTGAGATAGCACAACGTTTGAGATGAGATTTGACACAGGTATTGCTTGGTGTTGGTGTGAAAAAGATTGAATGTAAAAGTTCTGAATGAGATTTATTTCATACGCACCTTGATGATTGAAGAATAATAGAATCCAAAGCAGTTATTGTTAATGCTGGATCGTATACACCAGTATTGATGAAACAATTGTGATATTGAGATGATGTAGGTATATTATCTATTGGGGCGATATACTATTATATCAAGTCAGAAGCTCAAGAGAGATTAAGAATTAGGAATAAAATATATACAGTTCAAGAGGAAGGTTTACCAAATGCAGCAATCCATCTTGATCCAGAAGTGAATAATCCAGATAAAATTAGATTTGGTCCTACCGCCTTTGGTATTCCATATCTTGAAAATTGAAAACGAAATAGTATTTTGGATTATATTGGTATTTTGAAATTTAAAGATGATTTCAAGACATTTTTAAATATCATGAAAAATAAAAGAATAAGAAATTATGTAATGAGAAACTATTTATACTTACTACCTTTTATAGGTAAAAGTCTTTTTGCTCAAGATAATACAAAAATTATTCCGTTATTAAAATCTAGTGATCTAGAGGCTTCTCCTATACGTTGATGAAATAGATCACAATCAACGAATAGAAAGAGTAATACAATCAACTTTGGTGAAACGAGAATAGTGTGAAATGATAAAAATATTATTTTAAATACGACAGCTTCACCTGGAGCAACCTGAGCTCTTTTAAATACAACAAGAGATATCTTAACACTATTAAATATGAAAGGATTTGAAGAATTTGAATTTGATAGTGAGGCTTTTTATGAGCAAAATTGATTTTATGCTGAAGAACTCATAGAGGAATAAGTAAAATTAAATGCACTATTTGACAAACCAACACAAACTCGCTATAATTCAGTGTTTTGTTTTTATGTATACTCATGGCACTCGATAAAAAATCTCTTCAAGCGGTCTTAAATGATAACCCAAAAAAAGTTGTATCACTAGAAACGAATCTTTCTCCTCGCGATCATCGTGAAGGGCATGTGACGATACAAACATTTGATGTGCATATTACCGATCCTGAATGAAAGCAATTATGAACGTATCCACTTGAAATTTGATATCCAAAAAATCAAGACGTCGTCGATACGATTGTGTATAGCGTTGATAAAGAAAATGGAGATATCAAGATTTATACGGAAACATCATTACGTCCAGTTTTGACCACAAGAGAATCGTTGTGAGTATCTTGAGACGGAACTGATCGTTTGATAGAATGATTATATACAATTATGAGTCCAGAACGCGGTGATATATCTTTTACTGATGCAATAAAAAGAGTATTACACCAAAAAGCAGGATATGATTTGCCTGATGATGCACATATTGATCTCCAAAGCTCCTATTTCCCTTCTATCGGAGGAAGTGCAGAAGTTGCAATCGGTTGTTATATAAATGTGAGCGATACACAAAAACCAGAAAGTAATACTGTTTTTTGAGAAAGATTTGATGCAGAAAGAACGATTGCACCTGTTTCGATTCATACGATAATTAATGATTTTGTTGCGGGTAAACCAAGCGATTTGAGAATTGTGTTACATGCATTTGCTTTAGCAAAAAAATATGATATTTCTCTTCGTTTAAGAGAACAATCCCCAGCCTTGCTTGCATGGGCAGAGACAAAAAACAAGCAAAACGTCTTAATTAAACAAAATGCGTACACGATTACTTTGGAGAAAAAGGAAACAACACCACAATTTATGCAAGCAAAGCGTGCTGAGATAAATCAAACTCGTCAAGATGGAACACAAGAATCATATAATGCAGATATGATGGTCAGAAATGGTGTGGACACGATTGATGCGCTACCGTATTTTTGGTCGAAAGGAAAACTGTATGTCGTGGCAAAAGCAGGCGTACGTCCTACGTTAATTGGAAGAAATCATTTACCACATTATATTTCATTGTCAGAGACATTAGCAAATATTGAATTGTATTCATGAGTAAAAAATCCACAACAATGACTCAATGAACAAGTGAACAATCTCTTGAAAAAGAAATTATGATCATATGAACTTAAAAACGAACAAATCTGATCGTTTTTTCCTTCTTCATGAAATAATCCAGAAAAAACAGATTTTTTTGTCTGTCAGTTAGACACCGAACAAGGAGGCGAAATGGTATGATGGAAAGAATTTGATTGTGTCGATACACCTGTACTAGCAATCGAACTGGAAACACTTTTTCAGCTTTATGAGAAAAATATCATCAAAGATCCACGTCTCATGCTTGGTGCCTATACGTTACAACAAAAATATGCCTATACGAACGTGATTGATAAGCCTATTGCAACTATAGTTGCAAAGGAGAAACATCGTTTTCAAGAAGTGATTAATTCTCCGCTCCAAGTAGATAATTTTTATAAATATATTGCTCAAAAACGTAATGATCCTGCAATTTATGATCGTCACGTCTTGTTCAAAGAAAAAAGTCCATGGTACAGAAAAGTGATGAGTTATGTAGAAGAGGAGTTAGGATGATTTTTCTCACCTGAAGATATGTTGCTCAGTGAAACCGATAAACATTTCTTCGATGCAGCATTTGCAATGTTTGCAGT
>CAZIUS010000016.1:11250-11955 GCA_964542385.1 uncultured Candidatus Peribacteria bacterium | reverse complement strand
GCTCAAGTACCAAAACTATGCTGCTCATGATATGGGCCATTATGCGCAATGAACGATCGTTCCAAGACCTGATATGCCAAAAGAAACGTATGTCAGACTTATGTCAAAAACTGAATCGTATGCGGTGTATGATTCTGATTACAGATATCCCAAAGAATTAGGTCTCGATCTGTTTGAGCCAACGATAGGAAACAATAAATCGCTCGCAAGATCGTTTGATAATTTATGAATTACCGATCCAGATGAGGCAAGACGTATCGTTACGCAAATTGAGGTAGACGGCATTATTCCAGAAAAAATTCTTCGTCATCCAAATTATGAGGCAGAAAGACAAAATATTGTCTGGAGAATTTATCGTTTTCATTTTTTGGATAAAGCGCACGCAGAACATCAATATGATGAATGGATGAAAAATCAAAAAATTGCTGATGTATTACTCAGATTTTGAAATTGTACCGATTCAGTAGAGGAGTTTGAGAAACGTATCGACCAATACGACAAAAAAACAGTAAAAAATCATGGAGAATGAGTCAATCCGTTGAAATCATTTTTGAAACGTATTACTACGCAAGATATTCAAATGCTTGCAATGAAAGCTGCAGTCATGCTCCAAATGTTTCATGATAATGGTTTAGCAGATTCTCATCCTCAAGTGGTTTATATTCATCAATTACTTGATCAATTAGAGCATTATAAGACAATAAT
>CAZIUS010000016.1:10628-11227 GCA_964542385.1 uncultured Candidatus Peribacteria bacterium | reverse complement strand
AGGAATGTAAAATGCGTGAGAGATGCTGATGCAATCAAAGCACAAATTGATCAACTCAAATCAGCACTCATGAATGACTTTATGAAACGAGATTGTTTGAAAGTCGACCAAAAAGATATTTTACAAAAGAACACAGTTCCTTATTTTACTGGGTTTATCGATATTCCAAAAGATCAATTAGACAAAATGATCGAAGAAGGTGAAAGAAAACAGATCGAGGCTTTAGGATAAAAACTAGATTCTTTTAATTTCTATGAGATTTATATAGTGTCGATATTGATGTACTCAAACTCACTTTTCTTTCATGAGTCACTTATTGTTTTTTAATTCTTGCATCCATTCCTCATTATTGAGTGTGTTTAGTACTTTTAATGGTACTTTTTGCCATTGTACACATTGAATAGATCGTCACTGTTTTTTCATTTCTTCAAATATTGGCTCCATTATATCCATGCTGAGACTTGAGAGATTAATCAAGAGTTTTCCATTTGGCGTGAGTGCTGTATCAAGATTTTTGAGAATATTTTGTGCTAATTCCAAGCCTTCATATGCGTTGTCTTCGACACTTCATTTTCTTGGGATATAGGGAGGATTACATA
>CAZIUS010000016.1:0-10618 GCA_964542385.1 uncultured Candidatus Peribacteria bacterium | reverse complement strand
CGTCTCTTTATTTGTATCGCTTTTGCTCAATCTCACGAAAAAAAGTTATTGTTGCTTCTTGTTTCTATTTTTGTTTTAAACAATGTATACGATTCACTATTTATATCATTATAGGTAACATGATAATCCTCACGTCATTGTTGTTTGAACTTGTGTTCGAGATATTGACCAATAAAACCGCTTCATGTACACACTTCGATGCACGAATCAATATTCTTTAGATCTAGTTTGCTCAGATAACGGCAAAAAAATAACGTATCTCGATTTGGTCATCGTAATTCAAGATATTCTTTTTGATTAAACGTGAACGTAAATCAATCGTATTCTGTGGTTTTTTTCTGTTTATTTATTAAAGCCATTACTGTTTGATTTTTTGCATAGTCAGTAATTTGTTTCATGACTGCAAAATTGTCCGTAATGAGTACTGGATTCTGTATTTTTGCTATTAGTTCTGTAGTTGTTTCGGGATAGGTATAGACTTTATTTCCCTTTCCGTCTCTGTCTTTTCAGCATATTGTAGCAAGTTCATTGCCACTTGCATAGATTTCTTGTGTTGAAAGATCGGTTGAAAATTTTTGGTACATTATTTATGATAGAATTAAATTATTGCAGTACATCTTTTATTTGTTCCTGACTATTGATTGAGGATAAGACACCACGAGTCTGTATAATTGCATTTGTTAACGCTTGCATTTCAAAAAACATTTTTCTTTCTTGGAGAATAGGAAGGAGATAGGTTTCTTTTTCTGCAAGTGTTTTTGTAATATATTTTTCTCATAGTGTGTGACAACTTCTTAAGTTATGAATTGAATCAGCTGTTTTTGCTCTCAAATCTCCTTCTTCTCAGTTGAGTGCTAAATCATCGAAATATTTTTTTCCTCTTAAAAGTGAAAAAACTTTATTTTGTTCGAAAAAGAGTTCTTTTTCTTCTGGAGGTAGTTTTTTTACAATTGCCGCTAAATCTTCATCAAGATAAAATTCGATATCTTGTTTTGTAAGACGTTTGATAGAAGCAACAAGCGGTATTCATCGCTTTGGTCCAAAAGTCGTATAGATATGAGAACATGCTTCCTCAAAGTTCAGTTCTCTATGATCTTCTACGAAATCATGCCCCAATGCAATAATCGCATCCCATAGTGTTGCATCTGGAAATGAAAGAGTAATATCTACAACGCCGAGAATATGTTCATCAAAATATGATTCTCCTGTTTTTCTTCTCTGAAAACGATGTGCATCTTTTACAGAAAAATAAAAGGATTGTGCTTTTGCAATAAAACTACGTGTTTCATCAGGATTTTCAAATCATAAGTTTGCTCAAAATTTGACTTTCAGTTTATCAATAAAACGTGAAGCTCATGTTTCGATTACTTCTTTTTGTTGCTGTTTGTCTACGAAATGCAAGTCAGTCATAATGAGAAAGAAAATAAATAAAATTATTTTTGAAGATGAACTTTTTGAATAATTTCTTCGGCAAACTGTTGCGTTCAGAGAGGAGTATATGAATCATTAATGAGTTTCGTATATTGCAAGAGAAGGTCAATACCTAACGTATCAGGAGATGCTTTTTTTTGTTTCAATACTCTAGTATAATTTTTATTAGCAGTGTTGCATAAATCTTTGGTTACTCTTCTTGTAAGAATTTGATCTTGGTATCCTTTTCTGATTCTATATGCCACTTCATCATATCAATGCAGTGTTAGTGTAATAGCAATGGATTCTAACATAGAAATCGGGTTCGCTATATTTCTTTCAAGATCAGGTCATGTTCAATGGGCTGGTTCTGCTATAGTCATCATTGTTTCTGGATTATGATTTGCTCATCACATAAATCATAATCATCATACTCATGCAGCAAGTGCATCAGATAGATAATCTCAATTAAGATTTGTAGTAACAATTACTTCAAATTTATCATGATTAAGGGTTGCTTGTTGCAATGCATTATCAGCTATGATGTCATTTACCACTTTTTTATCTTCCCAATTTGTCGAGCCATATTTTTCAATTATTGCTTTCACCTCATTAATTGCATCTCTTCTTTGTTGTTCATTGAGAATTGGAAATCTATCTCTATCAATTGAAAATGCATTTTCTTCTAGACTTTTCTTCGCTAGATGATTTTCTAATGCCCAACGTTGTTTTTGTGTGATAAAATCATCACCATATTCATTTTGTATTAACTGATATCATAAATTCTTAAAATATCATTCAGTTGCTTTTTGAATGTTTCATTTGTGTACTAAGGTAAGTAAATTACACCCATACTTTTTTGCCCATTCAGCACCTGAACGTATAAGTCTTTCACTCTTTTTTTTGGAAATCGGTTTAATTCCAATTGCTGTATCAATTTCATCTAAAGAATACCCAAACTGGGTATTAAGAATGTGAATAAGTTGTTTTGTGCTCTCTTGATTAGCATAAAATCATGGATCAACATAGACATCTTCAACAGTTTCACGAAAAGTTACTTGATTATTTTTTCTCCATGGCGCAATCAATGGAGAAGGTACTCAATCAATATAGTTTGAGGTACGTATATTTGCGTATAAATCTTCTTCATAACGCAAAGCAACATTAACAGAACGATCATTTAGTGTCGCAGTAGGTCATTTCAGTTTCATTGCATATCTTTTTAATATATCAATAGTCTCTTGTGGTAGTCAGTTTCATGTTTTTAGAAATGCTTCTTGTCATGCTAATAGTTCCTTATATACAATTTTAGATCATTTTCAGTATTCTTTTTGCCATGCCGCTTGTAATACTGCTTGTGAATGTGGCATAAGGTCTTGTCAGATTCAATCTCCAGTAATATACGGAATGGTGATAATGTGATTGTTTTTCATTAATTTTAGAAAGAGTTAAAAATCAATAATAAAGTATTAATTATTTAATATAATAAGTCAATATTAATATTGATTTTATGATAAAAATAAATACAAAAAGGAAACAAAAATAATAAGTCATGCAAAAAAATTTTTTACAAGTAGGTGATGTGTTTAAAGCAACTTACCCTATGAGAGTTTATTTCTCAAAAGATGGTAGCAATATTGAAGTGTCTCTTTTCCCAGATTTTAATACTCTTACTGATGAGTTAGAAAAGAACTTTGGAAAAGAACTAAAGGCATTCTGTAATGTTTGCAAATTGGTTGATTGGGATGATATCCAAAAACTGATTCGTAATGGATATAACCGGGATCAACTATATGCTGTAAAAAATACAGGAGCCAATGCAAAATTTCTATGTGGTGAGTATGTTGTCACCGCAACATCTATCACTGGAGGTGGGACTGGACATGCCACTCATGATATCTATTCAGATGGGCATCGAGTAACCGCAAAAAAACTGAAAAAAAATGGTTCTTGGGATCCCAATGGAAAAGAAATTTCTTTCTATCAGTCTGGATCGTTCACTTGTGTGAATACTGATGTTGAGGTAGTAAGAGAAATGAAGATGTCTTTTGCATAATATGCATAGACAAATTAATGCTTATAAAAGAGGCGGTATTTACCCGTCTCTTTTTTCGTTTCTCATCTTCTCCAAAAACTCCTTATGATGACTCATCGCAAAATGGTGATCGTCAATACTGTCCAAATCGATTCGATTTACTTCGCCTACATCATCTGATCAAGTCGGTGTTCACGAAACCAAACGCGCGATATAGAAAATGCTCGTTACCAAACCACGAGGGTCTGTCGGTTTTTTCATCGTTGCTGGATCTTCTACAAACGTATTGTCAGTAATTTGTTCTGTAGCATCAATTTCTAGACGCATATCTCATTGTTCTATCCAGTACACTCATTTTTCTGTTTTTCAATATCTTCTTGTATGAACCAGTTCTACTACTTCTCTTCACATCTCTTCGACTCATTCTCTCAGAGCAGTAACTATCGTAATGTCTGGAAAATCATATGTTTCAGCTATCTCTGCGTCTGATGGGATTGATTTATCATGTTTACGTTTAAAATCAACAAATCCTCCAAGTGTCGCTGTGCCCGTTGGGAAGTGGTCTCTCGTTCACAGCAGAATTTGAACTTTTCAATCTACGATACGATACGGAATTATGTCTGCTGTTTTGATAGCAGTAGGTTTTTTTAGTGATGCAAAATAACGCAACGCATCTTCTTTCATGAGTGGATCGTTGAGATAAACACTCGCGAGTTGCTTATCACCAAGATAAATACTGAGTGCATCAGCCATTTCCTCAGCAAGTTCAGCATTTTGTCGTGCTTCTGCACGATGTCGCCAAGCTATCATATACGCAACAGAACGTTCATAACATCACGCTTTTTGAAATTGTTTATTGTCTTCCTGCTCATCATACCCAAAATCTCAGGAACGAAAATGAAATAAGATTTTTCATAGGTTGTTTTTTGTAGTATCCATAAGAGTAGTAAAAGTATATGAAATATTTTCAATAAGCTGAAACTCACGCTGGATTGTTTCGAGCAGTGCAATTTTTGTTTCATTACGAATGATATCTTTTGGTGATGCTTGTAACAAGACCGTCAGATCGTATTTCGTTGCTGACGCATGAACAAATGCTTCGACAACATGTTTTTCAAATACTCAGTTTTGAAGTATAATATCTGGTGTTCATGACATGATGTTTGCACATTGAATAAATGATGTTGCATACATTGTAAATAATATTTTGTTAATTGCAAGAGAAAATGTAAAAAATACAATTAGTAGGAAATATAAAAAAAGGCCTCGCGAAACGCAAAGGCCTTTTTTGCTCAGGATTATACTCCTAGAGCAATTTTTCAGCCACAAGCGTGGCTATTTTTTCTTCGTCCACCGGGAGATTGCCGATGTGAATGAAGTTTTTGTTTGAGGAGTAGGTGATGGGGTATACTGATCCGAGAAGTGATTCAGATATCTCAACATCAACAGACATGTCATCTTGAAGTTGTTTATGAATAAGTTGTAATTCAACTCGATTTTTAAATAGTAAAAAAAAGTTTGAAGATTTTTTGATTGTACGATTTTTTAAATGGAAACTCATAAATTCATAGTTATCATTTTTTAGGCGTTCAGTATCTTCATTGATATAATGAAAATACTGATCTATACTCTTTCTGGAAAATTCTAGTGTTCTTTTTTTAATAGCATCTTCATAGCCTGGGTAATCAGATACTTCTATTGGATTTTGTATTAATTTAGTAGGTATATCAATTATTTTTTTGTTATCTACAAAATTAAGAAATTTTTTAAAACCTCGAAAATAAAATAAAAAAAATGGTAATAAAGAAATGATGATTTCTATAATTAATTGTAAGTTGATTATTTTGTTTTTTATACTCAAGTTTTCTTGATGAAATAGATAAGCATAGAGTATTATTAACGTTAATGCCCCTAAAAAATAAGAAATATTTTTTGATGTAAAGTACGGTTTTTCGATTAAGAATATGAGATAAGTAAGTATTGGCATTAAAGCGACTGCGAGTAAAACAAAATACTGTAAATTAATATTGAAAATGTTTTCTATCAAAAATCCAATACTAAATCCGGTAATGAGTACTCCTATACACCAAAGAAGACTACTCAATAATAAAAATCGATCGATTTCAGCATGGATTTCAGATTTGATCAATAAACGAAAAAAGTTTCCTCGGTTGTTCTCCAAAATCTGATATTCATCATTAAGTACTTTGCCCAACGAATCTTTGTGAAGAATTCTCGGAATTCCTTCAGATTCATAGATACTTAAACCAAGCTCTTCCATTTCATGAACAAGCTCAGGAGATAGGGTATTTTCATAGTATTGATCTACGTCGACCCAAATGTTATTTGTTTCGACAGTGGAAGTACTTATATTGTTCATTTTAATGGTTTTGTTTTTTTATTATTAAATAATTGTTATTTATTCATGTTTTCATGATCGCCTTCAATCCCATATACTTCATCGCTTAACTGATATTCGATAATACTCAAACGTCGAGATATTTGTAATGAAATTATAATTGAAATAAGAACTACAAAGACACTCGTTATAAATAAGTTATTCCAACTTAATTCAGCTAATAATGAAAGTGCAATGAAAATATTCCCAAGTGACTTGTTTAGGTAGGTATACCATGCAAGTCGTAAATATCTTATTGCTTTTTCTTCGTACACTGTATAGTTTTCATTGAGATACCTCACTGCATTATATGAAGCTTCAAATTCTCTCCATAGTACAATCAGTGTGGCTACTACGATCAGTCCAATTACCCAATATAATAATTGAGGAAAAATAAGCGCAAGGTACAGTAAAGTAAAAGTCAAAAGAAATGAATAGTGAAGAAATTTTCTCATAAACGATAAAATGTATGTCACACTATATGAATGGAATATACGATCTTCCTGATACGCATGTACTGCTTCATGCAGAGCAACATAGAGACTTAGTATTTTGCTTTTTTCAAAAAGTCTTTCCTCTATTTTGATTTCATCGTTTTCTGGATTATAATGAGACGACGTTCCTAGTGAAATATTAGTTACTTCACTGTAGTTTTGTTTGAGATATACTGAAAGTATCTCATTGATTGTTTCAAATGTTATATTCATTATTTGTTATTTTAATGACCACGCGAAAAATTTCGTATTTATTTTATATATAAAATAAATAATAAGTCAATAGATTTTACAAATAAAAAAAACCCGAACATATGATGTTCGGGGTTGTTATTAAATTTTACACCTTCCTTAATAAAGGTAAGGAGGGAGAGATGAAACTCTCAAGATACAAGGATTCGCAAGAATCCTAGTTATTTGTACAGTAAACCATTGTTTACTTGATGCAAATAACTGTCCCGAGGCCATGTGCGTCCCAATTTTTTACGGGAGCAAGTCGGCCTGAGGGGAATTGGATTCTTACGAATCATTTATCCTTTCCATTTATTCTGCAAGAATTGCGATGGAGAAGGACTAACAGGATAATTAATTTGGCGTGATTTATAACGCTTTTAATCTAGAGAGCAGAAGTTTCTGCTCTAATCCGTGGATGCTTCATCGGCATTTTGTTTTATCCTTACTCACTAACTACTTGTTGTGAGAATAGGGACTGTTAATGATTTTTTTTGCCCGAGAGCCATAATTCCCAATCGAAACGGGAGCAGTCGGCGAGGGCGTTCCGGATAATTTATTTTGCCATGTTCGTTATTCGTTGGGTTGTCCCCGAATACGAACCGGCTGAGAACTTTTTTTAATCATCATCTTTTGTTTTATGAAAATGTTATAATAATTTTAATATAAAAGTCAATAGATTTTTAGACTTTTTTATTGTTTATTGTAACACGAATTTACAAATCTTTACTCAGGCCATTCAGCGTTTTTCTCAGTTCTTATTACTGAATAATGAAAACCATTAATAAACCAACTCATTTGTTTTGAAAAAAGGAAAATAAGTTGTGATCCAGTTTCACGTACCCATTTAATAATAGAAAAAATGAATTGGAACACGGTTGCAAAAGCCCAAAGAAAGCTTTGCAAGAACATTGCTAGTGGTGTATACACTATACCTCTATATCCGTTTTCTACACGGTATGAAGTATGACGTATTCGTCTACCATATTCAGCACTGGTATAGCTGATTTCTTTGTACACTACGCCATCACCAGTACTGATACATTTTTTTTGTTTCCATGCTTGATACTGTCGTACCAAAAGACATGTGAAATAATAAATAACTAAAATCGTCTTCATCTGATTTATTTTTTAATGAACAATATTTTTGACAAAAAATTTATACTATTTTTGTAATTGAAGTCAATATATTTTTATATTTTTTAAATATCAATCTGTTGGATCCCCACCAGAACTCGATGATGAGCCACCAGAACTAGAGCCACCAGAACTCGATGAACCACCAGAACTTGATGATGAACCACTACTAGAGCTAGAACCTCCAAAACCGGAACCGCTAGAACTACTTGGAGATTCGTCATAGCATCCTGGAAGCGACGGCCCAGCAATGTTATATTGATTTTCATACAGAACTCGTAAATCAAAATCAAACGATTTCAAAACAGCTGTTTTAATCAAGTTTTGTGCAACATTGCTTAGTGCTTGAGTCCATGTAATGTTGCTTTTTGCAACATGTTCTCGTGCTTCGTCCTCAAAAAATCCACGTGGTTTGCTATACAATATACTACTTTTAGCGTTTTGTATACTATTTTTATATACTTCAGGTTCACTGTCCTCAATAACTGATAGAACTTTGCCATTTTCTATTATGGTTTTTGTTATTTTACAGTTTAATTGCAAATCGGAGACCCAAGTATAACAGTATTGATTATAACCACTACAAGCAAAATCGTTTTTTCCAAGATCATCAAGTATTAAATCATTATCATTGATATTTTGATTCAATCTTGATTGAAAATGGATGAATTGAGCTTTTGTAATTTGTAAGAATTCGGATTCTTTTTCTTTTTTGCTCCCACTTTCTTCGCATTCCCATCCAGTAAATTGAATTTGATATGACACTGTACCTCCTGTAACAATAACTACTATGTCATTATTAAGTGTTTGTAATTGATTCAGAAACAGAATTTTTTCATTTTCAGTTTCTATTACTTTTTGATTTACCACTGGAATGAGTGTATAAAGAATATCGTAATCAGCTTCGGATTTCTCCTTTTGTAATTGATTTAAAACGATATCCGCGGAACGAATCCCTTCAAAAGCTTTTTTTTCCGTATTATTGATACGGATTTTTAGAGCATCTTGTAATGAAGACATCTGATTTGCTCTCCGACGATTGTCGTACTGAATAAATTCTTGTAGAGCATAATCACGCTCGGTACAAGCAATTTGTAATGCTTGATTGATAGTGCTGTGATTCTTCTTAGTAATTAAATCAAGCATTTCAAAACGATCATAGTAATCACTGATTATTCCATATTTTTTTATGGGTTCATTGAGTGATTGAACGATCGCAAGATCACTTTTGATTTTTTTGAGATACTGATTAATAGCATATCCTGCTTTTCTTGTATCCTCTTTTTTAAGTTGAGAAATATCATTATCAAGTATATTAAAAGCTTGCTGGATAATAATTTCCGCTTGATTCATTATAGACTCAAGTTTGGGTGTATATCTAACAAGTGTGGAATATTTTACTTGATCGATTTTAAACTCGTCAACTTGTTGTTTGTATGTTTTAAATTCTAATTCACTTTTTTTTACCATTTCACGAGTTTCTTGAATTGCACTTTTTGTGCCAAAACTAATTCCTGTGAAAAATATAGCAATCAAAAGAATAAGAATTGCAACTATACCACCTCTGAGCCACCACTGCTTTGTAGTGATAGGCTCATTATCTTTGAAAAAATTTGTAACCATTATTTGATTATTTTATTTGGTTAATAATTGTACTTTAAATGTCGTCTGTTCAATCTTATCTCCCAGAAAGCATCTAACCTCATTGACAGATTTGTCGATTATAAGCAGCAGATAGCGATCATTTTGCAATGATGCATTTTTGAATTGGATGTAGAGCAGTTCTGCTGCTTTGTCTCCAGAATGACTATTACGCATTGTATATACTATATGATTTGAATCATATTCATATTTAGCGTTGTTCAATGTAATGAAATGAAGATTGCCAATTTTATCGATATTTTCTTCATGATTCATAATAATGAGTCTACTTTGTAACAAAGTATTGCCATCACGACCAACGAGTGAGTCGAAAGAAACACGTTTGTAAAAACGGACCGTTTCTTTGAATGCTTCAAAAAAACTTTCTGATCCATTGGTCGCATCAGTTGCATGAATGAATTTCCATGACAACTCTTCAGCTGTGTATTTTTTCAAAGTTATAAAATTCCAAAACTCAAGACGTTGGAGAATTTGTAATCCGAAGAGCGGATGCCATACGGACTTACCTTCAACACTATTAAGGGTAAATGGAGATAATACTTCATAAGAAAATTTTGTATCGAAATATGCCCATCGTTGTTCAAACGCTGCAAGAGCAGCATCAGTCAATGATTGTTTTTCAACTGCACGCTCTTGTACGTGTTCAAATACCGTACGTTCCGTAGAACCAGTATAGAGTTGTTCGACTTGATCGAAGTTAAACTCTTGGCCTGTTTGTTTCAGAGTACTCATAACGTCATCCAGAATTTTTTGCGCATCAGATGCTTGTAAATCACTGAAGTTAAGTTGAGCTTCACGCTGAATAGCGAGTAACTGTTGTCCTAATGTTACAACTGGTTCAACTAAAGACCATACAAACAAACGCTGTGTGTTCATGCCATTGTAATTAGCATACACATGCATTAGTCGTTCTTTTATCCATGGCATTTCATTTTCCATGAATTTTTGAAGATTTTCGCTGAATTCTTTACCCAATACTTCAGCTTTAACTGAAAAGACAAATGTCTCTTTGGTTTCAAGCATTTGAGTCAATAAACTTTCTAATGAAGGAAGTGCATTCCAAAATTCCATAGTACGACGTTCGAGACGTGTTATAGGATCTTCATAGGTACGCACTACTTCTGGAGTTACATTTGGATTCGATACATTTGGAATGACGGTTGAAGTCCAACCTGTGTTTCCTTCAGAATGGGTTAATGTACCATCTGTTTTGATTTCAACTATTAATTTTTCATAGTCAGTTTTTTGTTC